>JAEXPO010000181.1 GCA_023446675.1 Bacillota bacterium
GGCTGAAAAGGTCATTGTGCTACTAATTGAGCGCCGGCGTAAGGTTTAAGCCTGCGTTTTACAAAGAATAAAAGCTGCGAAATGAAAGGAGTTGAACAGGCGTCTTGCCGGGACTTATGATTAAAAAGTTTATCATGAAAAGACTGGGCGCTTTTATTTTCTATACATTGGTCGGGGTATTCATCCTCTACGGCATGTTCAGTATTCAAGAGGCAAAAAGAAATGCCATTGCCGCACAAACCTATTCCTATGAAGCGCCCGAGGCCAATGTTGATAAATCGGCTGCTCCAAGCTATAAGAAAATAACCGGGTCGGAGAATCTGGAGCTGTATTTTGACGAGGGAAGGGGAACGGTCCAGGTAAAGAACACGGATACGGGCTATATCTGGAAGAGTATCGTGGAGGAAGAGGACTATTCCATGGACAAACTGAACCGCCAGTGGAAGGCCTATCTCCAATCGGTATTTACCATTAAATACAACGACATATCCAAGAGAAACGCGCCTCCCGCTACAGCTTATGCCGGATCGGACTGTGATTTTATGGAGTTTGATTATGTGGACAATGGCGTGGAGGTAAAATACGGCTTTACGGGAATCGGGCTATTTGTAAAGCTTCAGTACCTTCTGGAGGACGGAAGATTCGTGGTCCGGGTGCCCTATGAGGGGTATGAGGAGCGGATGCAGTATTTAATTACCACACTTGAAATCATGCCCTTTTTCGGTGCTGCCGGAAACGAGGTGGACGGCTACATGCTTTATCCGGACGGAAGCGGCGCAATCACACAGTATGCCAATGTAAAAAACCGCTCTTCAAAGGTGAAGCAGGGCCTGCTGAGAACGTATTCCAATAAAAATGTTTCCATCCAGGAATACATGGATTCGGATTATTACGAAAGATATGTTGCAAGCCTGCCGGTGTTTGGCATTAAAAACGGTAACGACGCCGTACTTGCAGCCGTAACGGAGGGAATTGAGGAAACAGGGGTTATGACCTATCCCTCCGGTATTGTAGTGGATTTAAACCGGATCAATTTTGAAGTTTATGTCAGAAACGTGTTTGATGTGTCTATGTTCAATGTATCCACCGGAGTGAACACCACTTCAAAGGGTGCGGAAATACAGCGGGTGGACGAGGAATTTATTAAAAGGGACAGAGAAATAACCTACTTCTTTCTTTCCGGGGAGGATGCCAATTACAGCAAAATGGCGGGCACCTACAGGGATTACTTAACCGAGGAAAAGCTTTTAACAGGAGTCATTGAGGAAGGCAGCGCCATGCCTCTGGCTCTGGAATTTTTAATGGGAGCTACCGAATCGGGAATGCTCTACGACAAGTACATTGCTATGACGGGCTTCGACAGGCTGGTTGAAATTTTTGAGAGGCTTAAGTCCCAGGGCGTTACCGATTTGAAGGTTCTGCTTGCTTCCTGGCAAAAGGACGGCGTGAATTACCCGGATTACTGGCCTGTGGCACCTCAAATCGGGGGAGCGGGCGGACTTAAGGCTGTGGATGGGTATGTGGCTGAAAATGAAGGAATGGATATCTTTCTGGAAAACAATTTTACCTTTGCCATAAAGGAAACCGGAGGCTTTTCCGCTACCGAAGACATTGTGTACAGCGGAGTCAATGTGCCGGTAACGGCAGGCTACACGCGAACCTGGTTCCTCTTGAACCCCCAGGTAGCCTATAACCGGGCCATGGATTTTATAAACCGGCTTAAGGGATATACCCACATTGGTGTGGGCTATGAGTATCTGGGGAGAATTGTCTATCCCGATTACAATCAATCCAGCCCCTTTACAAGAAGTGAAACGGTTGAAATGTGGCAGAAGCTTCTGGGGGACACCCGGACTCAAGGCAGAAAAACGGCTGTGGAGGGGTTTAATCAATATACCTACAAGCATGCCGATTATTTGTACTCCGTTCCCCTTAAGGGATTTGGGCTGGCCATTGAGGATGCCTCGGTCCCCTTTGTTCAAATGGTGCTGTCGGGGAAAATCCCCTTTTCCAGCATGGCGGGAAATCTGTCCTATGATCTGGATATTCAAAAGCTCCAGTGGATTGAATACGGCGCCCTGCCCTTTTTTAAGCTGACCTATGAGGATTCAGTGCTTTTAAAGGAAACCGACTACAACAGCCTGTTCACCTCAACCTATGATAAATGGGAGGAACGGGTTTTGGCGGTGTACAGGGAGTTTCGGGAGAATTTTGCCTCTGTTTACGGCAAGCAAATGACCCTCCACGAAACTCTGAGCGACGGTGTTGTCAGGGTGGGCTATGAAAACGGCGTGCTCATTTATCTGAACTACAACGAAGGGCAAAAGCTCGTAAACGGCCTGGAGCTTCCGGCAAAAGGCTATTTAATAACCGCAGGGGAGGAAAACTAAATGATTTCTGGTGAAATGCCCGCCATTCAGAGAAAAAAAAGGTTTCGTATTTCAGTTTCAACAAGGGAGCAGCTTAAGGGGCTGGTCTTCGTATCCCCATTCATTGCGGGGCTGTGCCTCTTCTTTATCTATCCCATATTTCTGTCCGTCAGGCTCAGCTTCGGAAGGGTTGAAAACATCGTCGGCTTTAAAATTGCCTGGGCAGGGATAGAAAACTACGCCAGAGCCTTTCTTCTCGATCCTGAGTTTATGCCCATGTTTCTGGAGGTTGTAAAGGACACCCTCATCCAATTTCCTTTAACCATTGTCCTTTCCCTGATTATTGCCATCATCATTAATAAGAATATAAAGGGAAGGGGCCTTTTCCGCATTGCCTTTTTTATTCCCTTTCTTCTGGGTACCGGGGAGGTTATGCGCCAGCTGATAAACCAGGGTGTGGATCAGCAGGTTCTATCCATACAGGACGGCACCATCATTCCCTACAGCATACTGAATTATTTCGGCTACACCATTGTCAACGCGGTTCAAAATGTCTTTGGAATCATTGTATCCGTGCTCTGGGGCTCAGGCGTGCAAATTCTGCTCTTTTTATCGGGCCTCCAAAGTATTTCACCGGCACTTTACGAAGCCTCGAAAATTGATGGCGCCACGGAATGGGAGATTTTCTGGAAGGTGACCATACCCATGATTTCGCCCATGATCCTGTTGAATCTCATCTTTACCATAGTGGATTCCTTTACCAATATTCGCAATCCCATGATTGAATACATTAACAGCTACGGCTTCAAGCAGGCCCAGTTCGATTACGGAGCCGCTCTGGGCTGGATATACTTTGCCTTTATAGGCATTGTCGTCGCAATGGTTTTCGGCATTATGAAGGGCTATATGCACACCAATGAAATTGAGGAGGTAAAAAAGCATGGAAAACAGGGCAAATTCCCCAAAGTTATTACCATTGACCGCAAGCCGAAGGTCAGATAGGAGTGGAAATCCATTTTTTAACCGTCATCCCGGGCTTAAGCCTTTTCTTTTAAAGAGCCTCAGGTATTTTACGTCCCTTTCCAGGCTTTATGGCCTGTTCTCAAGGCTGCTCCTTTATATCCTGCTTGTGGGGCTGGCGTTTGTGTTTGTATACCCCTTCCTGTTCATGCTTGTAACCTCTCTTAAATCCAATGGGGATTTGAGTAATTTTGCCGTACAGTGGGTTCCCACAGAGTTGAAATTTGAGAATTACTCCATTGCATGGGATCTATTGGATTTTTCAAAATATTTTACTAACTCGGCGGCCGTTACGCTCCTGGCCTCGCTGGGGCATATTCTTGTTTGCTCCTTCATAGGCTACGGCTTTGCCCGGTTCCGGTTTCCCTTTAAGAAGCTTCTGTTCGGGTTTGTCATACTGGCCTTCATAGTTCCTGTACAGACCATCATTATCCCTTTATATCTGACTTACACCAATTTCGGATGGATTAATTCCTATTTGCCCCTCATCGTACCGACCTTTTTCGGCTTCGGCTTTAAGGGTACCCTCTATATCTTCTTATTCAGGCAGTTCTATCTTACCCTGCCCAGGGATCTTGAGAATGCGGCCCTCATTGACGGCTGCGGTTTTTTAAAGACCTATTGGAAAATTGTCTTTCCCCTGGCGCAGTCCACTCTGGTGGTTGCCCTTGTATTGTCCGTGGTGTGGCACTGGAATGATTTTTATGAGCCCGGTATTTACATATCCAAGGCGGCGCTGGGCTTTCTGCCGCCCCGCATTAACCAGATTATCGCTGTTGTCAATGCTCCCCCGGAATCTCTGTTTGAGCTTTTGGCAAATCTGGGCCTGTCCGATGGAGAGGATACTCTCAATAATGCGGTGATTATGGCCGGGACCATGCTAATCAGCGCGCCGGTGATTATCTTTTTCGCCTTTGCCCAGAGAAAGTTCATGCAGGGGATTGAGAGAACAGGAATTACCGGAGAGTGAAAAATCGCATGAGTTAGCCAAATTCCACAGCAAGCTGAAAGTAAATCACTTCTTGACAATTAATAGCGATGTAAAGTAAAACTTTACATAAAAATTTCTCATGGGAGGAACAAGAATATGATGAGAAAAAACAAACTGTTTACTCTGGTCATGACATTTCTGATTACTGCAGTGCTATTTTCCGGATGCGGAAATAGCGAAGGACAGACTGTGAATTCAAGCACACCCACCCCCACGGCAAGCAGCAGCGGAACAAGTGAGCCGACACCGGAGGAGGTGCTGCCGCCTCTTAAGCTCAGCATTATGCTTCCCTACGGCACCAACGAGTACGACAATGAGAAGCTGACACAACGTTTTTACGGAGATATTGAGTCCTATACCAACACGGAAATCGAGTGGATCTTTTATGCGGTGGACATGTACTATGAGAAGCTGGCTCTGGTGCTTGCCTCGGGGGATATCCCAGCCATCTTTGTAACCGGAAAATCGGCGGAATTTCTAAATGCGGTATCCAATGATGCTTTCTGGGATGTTTCGGATTATGTGTACAATTATCAAAACCTTTCCGAGATACCCGAAGCCGTATTTCTTAACGCATCCATTAATGGAAGACTTTATGGTGTACCCCGTTCCAGAGATTTGGGAAGAAACGGCTTCGGCTATCGCCTGGACTGGCTTAACAACCTGGGCCTTAAGGAACCGGAAACCCTTGACGAGCTTTATGATATGCTGGTTGCCTTTACCTATGATGATCCTGACGGAAACGGCAAGAACGATACCTATGGCTTGGGCATCTGCCAGTATACGGGAACCTGGGATATTATGCAGGTATGGTTCGGCGCTCCAAATAAATGGGGGGTGGATGCCAACGGCGATTTGACTCCCGCTCACATGACAGAGGAATATGACAATGCTCTGGCCTGGTTCAGAAAAATCTACTCTGAAGGCCTGGTTAACCCGGACTTTGCCATCGTCCCAAGCGGCGACTGGGATACCCTGCTTCTGAGAAACAGCCTTTGCGGGGCCACCGCCGATGTCGTGGACCGTTTCAGAAGAAATCAGGAGTACTTTGAAAATGAAGGGATTCCTGCACAGACCCGCATAATTGGCAGCATTGATGCGGGCTTTGGCAAGCGTGCCTTTCCCACCGCAGGCTATGCGGATCTTTTGGCTATATCCAAGCAGAAAATAAAGACAGAGGAGGATTTGGACAGGGCTCTCCGGTTCATCGACGATATGAGCGATGCCGAGATGCTGAAGCTTGTGGAATTCGGATATGAAAATGAGAGCTATTATCTGGACGAAAACGGTTACGGCGTATTATATACGGAAGAAGAAAAGACGGCCAAGGGCTTCCCTGTTTATAATTTCAGAAATGGTATGAACCAGCTTCTTTCCTATTTCATCAGCCCAGAGGAGAATGAAAAGCGCCTGACCACAGCCCCGCCCACTTCTGAAATCCGTCTTGAGGAGGCCGCGGTGAAGCTGGATAATATCCAGTACGTGGTACCCAACTACGGAGCGCCCTATACCTCCGCAACCTATACGGAAAGAGCCTCTGCTCTGGACGCCATCATTGAAGACGCCAGGATTGCCTATATCATGGGTGAAATTGACGATGTGGCCCTTAAGGAAGCCAAGGATCAATGGTTCAGAAGCGGCGGAGAAACGGTTATAAAGGAAATTAACGACCTCTATCATGCTGCGGGAAATTAAATCATAAACCTCTAAAAGGTGGGACGGGCTTTTTGGGGCCCGTCCTGTTCCCGTTTCTTGACGCTTTGATTCGGAGTGCAAATCGGGAGCCCTCACGCGTTTTATTAAAGCCCGGAGGCAAATGGGAGACGGAAAGGGGATCACAGGATGAAACGGAATTTACTTATTAACCCGGGAGGATTAGGTACAGAGGAATTCAGGGAGGCTGCCAAAAGGGCCGGAGAGCTTGGAGTCACCCATATGGTGATTGAAGGCCTTCCTAAAAGCTTATGGATGTGGTCGGACAGAAGGGATCCCTACCCCAACTGGAGCATGAGTCATTCTCAGCTGTTTAAGCTGGTTTGCCCGCCTCAGCTCAGGCAATGGCTGCCTGTTGCTTTTATAGAAGAATGCATGGCTTTTGTCAAAGAGCGCTGCGGTATCCTTGAAGCTCTTGGAATGAGGGGAGCACTGCTTGGCAACGAACCCTTCTGGCTTCCGGAGGAGGCCTTCAGAGCTCATCCCTCCTGGCGGGGGGCAAGGTGTGATCATCCCCGAAGGGCGGCCAAGGCCTATTACAGCCCCTGTATCGACAATGAAGAGGTTTTGTCCATGTACCGCTATGCCATGAAGGTTCTTTGCCAAGAAACGGGCATAAACTTCTTTTCCTTTAAATCCAATGACTGCGGAGGCGGCCTGTGCTGGAGCAGCGGTACATATACGGGACCTAACGGGCCGGAGGCATGCAGGCACCGTTCCATGAGCGACAGGATTTGCGGTTTTCTGGATGCCTTATCGGAGGGAGCCCGCCAGGGTGGGGTTGAGGCCTTTATCCACTTTAATGCCGACCTGGAATTTAAAGAGCCCGAACATCAGGTGAATATGTCCTGGCCCCGTCTTAAGGCCAATCAGGCTGTTAACCACAGAGATTTAAGCGGAAAAGATCCTGTGATGGAAGCCCCTTCGCTGAGAAAGGTATTTTTAAAGGGCATTCCGGATGTGTTTCACCTGTCCGGAATGCTGGAGAAAGCCCAGAATGAGGATAAGGCCTACGTCATGCTCAATCTTCCTGTAACAGATTTTTCCGAGCTGTGGGCCTATACGGAACGGGCTATTAAAAACAAACCCGGAGGACCGGTGGAAAGGCTTCTCACAATGAGGGAAACCGCCATGGAGCTTATGGGAAGCAGTATGGAGAAAAAGGAGCAGGAGGTCTGCGCCGATTTTCTGGTAGAGCTGTGGCAGTGCCTGAATGAGGGGAAGGAGCATTTATCCCATACAGGCTTGGATCTTATTCAATACGGCTGCTTCAATCAGCGCTGGCTGAACCGCCCGTTTGTTTTGTTCCCTTCCGAGCTTACCGAAGAGGAGAGGAGTTATTACCGTCCTTTTCAGTTTCAGGCCATGGACGAGGAGCACGCTCTGGATTTACTTAATATGCAGGGCATTGAATGCGCCAGGGGGTTTTCCGCCATGTTTCTCATAACACAAACCTGCCTGAAGGCAATAAAGGCTTTCCTTACAGCTCTTGAAAAATTAAAGGTATTAAAGGAAAAAAATATCGGCAGTACCAATTCCGAAAAGCTTAAAAAGCTGGAAAACCGGGGAAAAATCCAGGTTTGCCTCATAAAAAACATTATGCACGCCGTAAAATTCCAGGAGCTTGCGGACAGGATTCTTTCCTCCCCGCCTCCGGTGGAGGGGCTGAGATGGCCTACCCGAAACGACGCCAGGTATGAGGATTTTCAGCAAATTACCCGTGCTGAAATGGACAATTGCTATGAACTTGCAGCCCTTCTTGAGGAATACCCCGGAGAAGCTATCGCTTCTGTCGAGCCTGAGCATGAGGACTGCTTCACATTCAGCAGGTTGCTTCCTCAGCAATTAAGAGAGAAGGTCGGAATAATGCTGAGCCATGAGCTGGATGCGAACCGGGTTTTGGAAAGGCATAATATTTAAAGACATCATTCAGA
>JAEXPO010000198.1 GCA_023446675.1 Bacillota bacterium
ACGGTGCTCATTGTCTCCCAGCGTATCAGCTCGGTCAGACAGGCGGACAGCATTCTTGTTTTTGATGACGGCAGGATTGTGGGGCAGGGGACCCATGATTCCCTTTTGAAGGAATGTGAAACCTACCGTGAAATTTATCACTCCCAAACCAAGGAAGAGGAGGAGAGGGCATGAAAACTTCCCATTCAACCCTGTTTAAACGACTTTTTTACTTTATGGGCTCCTCCGGCAAGCTTGTGGCTTATGCTGCCGTTTGTGCCCTCATAAGCGTGGCAGCCAGCCTTCTCGGGCCTCTGCTGATCGGTTTTGCCATTGACGACATGGCGGCCGCGGGACAGGTGGATTTTAGCGCCATAGCCCACATCATTGCCGGCCTTGCCGTTATTTACGGTATAGGCAGCCTTTTTACCTGGCTCCTAACCTATCTTACCAACCGTATTGCCTTTAAAATGGTGAGGGATATCAGGCAGCAGCTGTTTGAAAAAATGAACACCCTGCCCTTAAAATACTTTGACGGCAATCCTCACGGAGACATTATAAGCCGGTTTATCAATGATATGGACGCCGTTTCAGAGGGCGTGCTTCAAGGGCTTTCCACCCTTTTAACCAGTGTGTTTACCCTGGTGGGGTCCATATTGCTCATGCTTACCATCAGCGGATGGATGACGGCTGTGGTGCTTCTGTCCACACCCCTTGCCTTTTTTGTGGCTCGGTATATTACCACCCGCTCACAGCTGCTTTTCAAGGAGCAGGCAAGGCTGGTAGGCCAGCTTAACGGCTACGCGGAGGAGATCATAAACGGTCAAAGGGTGGTTAAGGCTTTCGGTTATGAAGGCCGTTCCTTTGAAAAATTCAGCGCTTTGAATGAGGAGCTTAAAGGAGTGGGTGTGAAATCCCAATACTATTCTTCCCTTACAAATCCTGCCACAAGGCTTGTTAATAACACCACTTATACGGTGGTAGGCGTTATCGGAAGTATTACCGCCATCATGGGAGGCATTTCGGTGGGAGGTATTTCAAGCTTCCTTATTTATTCAAACCTGTTTGCAAAGCCTTTTAACGAAATTACCGGAGTGCTGTCGCAGCTTCAAGCGGCCCTGGCCTCCAGCCAGCGAATTTTTGCAGTGCTGGATCAGGAACCGGAAATCCCGGATGCTAAGAATGCTCTAAATCTTGAGGAAACAACGGGTAAGGTGAATTTCGATAAGGTACGCTTTTCCTATCAGCCGGAGCGGCCCCTTATTAAAAATTTCAATCTGGATGTAAAGCCCGGCAGCCGTATTGCTGTCGTAGGAAGGACAGGGGCCGGGAAAACCACTTTGGTCAATCTTCTTATGCGGTTTTATGAGGTGGATGGCGGCACCATTTCCATTGACGGAACCGATATTACCCATATAACCCGTGACAGCCTTCGAAAGAACATCGGTATGGTTTTACAGGATACCTGGTTATTTTCCGGTACGGTGCGGGACAATATTACTTACGGCAAGCCCGATGCCAGGGAGGAGGCCATCATCGCAGCCGCAAAGGCGGCGGATGCCCACAGCTTTATCCGAAGGCTTCCGGAGGGCTATGACACAGTTATTTCCGATGGAGGCGATAATCTGTCCCAGGGACAGAAGCAGCTTCTGACCATTGCAAGGGTCATGCTGGCCGATCCGCCCATGCTCATATTGGATGAAGCCACAAGCAGCATTGATACCTTGACGGAAATACGCATACAAAAGGCCTTCCTGAAAATGATGGAGGGCAGAACCAGCTTTGTTATCGCTCACCGGCTCTCAACGATCCGGGAGGCCGATCTTATCCTGGTTATGGAAAACGGTGATGTTGCGGAAAGCGGAAATCATGAGGAGCTGCTTATGAAGAAAGGCTTGTATGCCTCACTTTACAACAGCCAGTTTACCCAGGGATAAAGCATGCTGGGACCTCTTTTTAAAAATAAAAGCGTTTTTTGTCGCAATTAAGGAGTAAAATGAATAAGCTGTAGAGACGGAACAGGAGGTGGTGAAATGCCGGAATATGCCATTGTGCTCTATTTCGACGAGGATACGGAAAACAAAATAAGCGGCATGATACACATGCTGGCGGATACCGGCCTGAACGGATATATGATTAAGGCAGGCATCAGGCCCCATTTGACACTGGCCCTCTGGCAAAGTGAAAGGGAGCCGGACATTGCTGTGCCTATACGCCGGTTTTGCGACGAAATGGGAAAAACTGCCCTGAGATTTACAAACTTAGGCATTTTTCCTGGCAATGAGGCGGTGCTGTTCCTTGGGGCTGTTAAGGATAAGGCTCTGGAGGAGCTTCATAAAAGGCTCTATGACTTAATTGGCATGGATTTGGGTTTGTTTTCGCCTAATTATCTGCCTGAAAATTGGGTTCCCCACTGTACGCTGGCTATGAAGCTGACGGAGTACGAGGCCGGAGCGGCAGCAAGCTATGCCCTTGCAGGCTTTATGGACACAGGCTTTCCTATATTTGCGACACTCTCGGAGGCTGAGCTCATAAAATGTGAGCCTATGGACGGAGGCTTGTCCTGCGAGTCCCAATGCAGCATTGACTTTTAAGGCATCACAAGCAAGGTGCTTATCAAATGGAATCCGTGTTAAGATCTTATAAAATAAGAACCCGCCTTTCACCCCCTTTGCATGATGGATGAACATACATCCAGGGGTGTGAGAGGCGGGTTCTTTGCAAGCTGTTAATTTTTATTGCTTATGCTTTGGCAAGCTCGGCGGAAAGCCTGTCGATACCCACGCGGATACGGCGAAGGGTTTCTTCCCTGCCCAGTATGTCCGCAAGCTCAATGGCTCCTCCGGGGGTTACCTCCCAGCCGCTGACTGCGGTACGTACCGGCCAGAGCATCTGTCCGTTTTTTATGCCCAGGGCTTCAATAAGGGCAAAAAGAGAGCTGTGGATATTGGCTTCATTCCAATCCGCCTCACCCAGAACCTCCAGAACGGGAAGCGCTGTTTTAAGGCTGTCCAGAGAGTTCTCAAGGGTTGTTTTCATCTTTTTGTGCACGTATATTCCCAGATCGTAATCACCAAGCTCGTTTATGAATCCCACCTTGGACGGAATATCGTTTAAAAGCTCTGTGCGGGCCTGAAGAATACGGCTTACCTTTAAAAGATCCACACCGGGCTTGGTAATAGCCTGCTCCAGGAAAGGAAGGGCATGGCTGTGGAATTTCTCCAGGGGCATGGTCCTTATATATTCGGCGTTGAACCACTTCAGCTTCGTCATGTCAAAGGAGGATGGGGAATGGCCGATGCGCTCAATTTTAAAGGCCTTCTCAAGCTCTTCAAGAGAAAATATCTCCTGATTGCTGTCCGGCGACCATCCCAAAAGGGCAATGTAGTTCAGCACGGCTTCCACAATAAAGCCCATTTGAAGGAGGTCCTCAAAGCCTGCGTCCCCTTTGCGCTTAGATATTTTGGAGCCGTCGGGCTTAACCAGAAGGGGAAGGTGGACATAGGTGGGTATATCCCAGCCAAAGGCTTCGTACAGCAAATTGTATTTTGGGGTGGAGGATAAATACTCGCTGCCTCGAACAACATGGGTGATGTGCATGAGGTGATCATCTACCACATTGGCAAAATTATAGGTGGGAAGTCCGTCGGATTTTAAAAGAATCTGATCCTCCAGCATGGCATTTTCCACCGTTATATCGCCATAAACGGCATCACTGAAGGTGGTGGTGCCTTCCCGGGGCATTTTCTGCCGGATAACATAGGCCTCTCCGGCCTGAAGCTTTGTCTCAATTTCCTCCCTGGAAAGCCCAAGGCAATGCCTGTCATACATAAAGGTCTGGCCCTTGGCCTCCGAGGCTTCTCTCAGGCCGTCAAGCCTCTCCTTGCCGCAAAAGCAGTAATAGGCGTGTCCTTTCTCCACAAGCTCCCTGGCATAAGGGAGGTAGGTTGCCTTTCGCTCACTTTGAACATAGGGGCCATAGGGTCCTCCTACGTCCGGACCCTCGTCATGCTTTAAGCCGCATTTTTTCAAGGTATTATAGATAATGTCCACGGCCCCTTCCACATAGCGCTCCTGATCCGTGTCCTCTATACGCAGAATAAAGCTGCCGTTGTAGGACTTGGCAATAAGGTATTCATAGAGGGCGGAACGGAGATTTCCGATGTGCATGTAGCCTGTAGGGCTGGGGGCAAAACGTGTACGTACTTGACCTTGCATGTGTTTACCATACCTTTCCTGTCATTCGTTTCTATTATGTCTTCATAAGTGTTATTCATGCATCCTGCTCCTGCCGGAAACGGCTGCAAGCAGGCTCATAACACATTATTAGCTTTAGTGGTTTTCTTCAGCTTGAGGCTGAGGCAGCGCTTGCCGCAGCGGCGCCACTGGCGGCACAGGCGGCGGCCTGAGCGGCCAGTACAGCCTGAACGGTGGTTCCAACCGTGGTTTTCAACAAGCTTCCCCGGCTTTCATCCTTCAGGCTTCGATTGAGGCATACGAGGGCAGATGCCAGAAGCAGGCTGTATTCTCTTTCTCCCAGCCTTGTGCACCCCCTGTCCTTCATTATGGACATTGCCTCAACCGTGTCATGGACAGCCTCTTCCCAGCTCTTCCCGGTGAGTGCGAGAAAGCCTACGGCCCCGTAATACATGGAGGTAACCTTTTGCCTGTTCTGCTTAAGAAGTGCGACGATATCGCCGCAGCGCAGGGCTTTTTCCTCCGGTGACGCGTCCTCAAAGGCAAGAAAATGAGTTAAATACTGTATGCCGTTGCCGTTAAAATAACCCATACCCTGATCCTTAAGCAAGGAAAAGGTCTTTTCCGTTTCATCAAAAATACCGCTGACGGAACGGTCGAGGGAAGCGGTTATAATGGCCGAGGCATAGTCCTCATAGGAGGTTAAAAGGGGATGGAGCTGTTTCATTCCGTTATAGATCTCTTTTGCCCGGGTTGCTCTTTTCATCTCGTCCCCCGGCGGGGTTGTTGCATAAAGGGCATAGGCAGCCACAGGCAGATAGGTGCTGGAGCGGAATCCGGCTTCCTTCAGAGCATCGTAGCAATTCATAAGCCTCGGAAAACTCTTTTCTACAGGTTCACCCTGAGCGGTCAGAAAGGCAGCTGAATAAATACGGGCACTTCTAAGATAGGAAAAGAAACCGGTGCTTTCCTTAATGTACCGGCTTGCCTCCAGAAGCTTATCCGGATTGGCATGAGCCTTTTCAGAGGTATAGGAAAAGGCGCACAGCTTGATATACATGCTGTTGGCCTTCCAGGCCAGCGGCTTTTTCAGCTCTAAATAGTTATCGCAATAAAGCTCCACGGATTTTCGAAGGTCCAGGTTCATTGCAAATCCTCCTTTCGGATAATGTTTCGGCGTCCCTGGAATGAAAGATCTTTGACAGGCGCGCCGAAAGCCCTACACTCTATTATACAATAATCGTTAAGCTTTTTTAATAGTAATATAAGATGGTTTGAACAGAGATGCCCACTTTGCTGCAGATAATTTTTCAAGCATATTTAAGCGGAAGAACAAATTCTGTAAGTCTCCTTTCGGCAGGGCGTAAAATAGGGTAAAATAAATGCCATGGATGGAGTGAACTGAATGCCGAATAAAATTAAAATGCTGTCTGAAACAGCAGCAGATGAAATACTTTCTATGATTACGCTGGATAAACGCTTTGGCCCATCGGACAAGCTGCCTAATGAAAATGAATTGGCGGCAGAGCTAAAAATAAGCCGGACAACGCTGAGGGAAGCCATACGCCTGCTGGTTGCCCAGGGGGTTCTGGTAATAAAGCGGGGGAAAGGAACCTATGTTTCCGACAGCTTCAGGGCCTCCGATTCCCGGGAGCTGAAGGATTTGGAATCCTTAAAGGTAAGTGTCCGGGATCTGTATGAAATGCGCCTTATTTTTGAACCGGAAGCGGCTTATTATGCGGCGCTGCGTGCAACGGAAAGCGAACTGAAGCGCATTTTGCAGTATGGCGGTGAAATTGAGGAAAAAATCCGAAAGGGCCTGGATCGGACCAATGAGGAGCAGGCCTTTCACAAGGCCATTGCGAAAGCAACCCATAATGATTTTATGGGACGACTTATGCCCATTCTTTACAGGGCCATTGATAAAGGCGTGGCTCTCTCCGAGAAGCACAAAAGAGCGGTGGAGGATACCATAAGGGATCACCGCATGATCATGGATTTCCTTCAAAGAAGAGA
>JAEXPO010000226.1 GCA_023446675.1 Bacillota bacterium
AGCTTATACATGCCGCATTTCCTCCTTTATCCCGGGAAAACAGGACAAAAAGCAGGGCCCTGATGTCAGGTTTCCTAAAAAAGGCCTTTTATCCTTTTAAACTGTCGCTGTCGATTTGGAGAGATACGACATTTTTATTTTAGCATAGGTTCCTCTGATTGATAAGAGCGGCTTATTAAATATTTTCCTTAACAGGACCGTCCCGGTGAATCAGCCGGCATGATATTGGGGGATGGTAATGGTAATGGTAATGCTATGGTGTTGAGCAATGATTTATTATTGCGAAACAATCATGGTCCCTCTTTCATCCACGGCCATCTTTTGCTTGATAAAGAGGCCCTCATGGATTAGACTCATTTGGGAGGTGTTTATAATGCCCTTTGATGGGATTCTGACAAAATACATGGCCGGAGAGCTCAATGAAAAGCTTGGCGGAGGCCGGATAGGTAAAATATACCATTTAAATAAAGACTCTATTCTGCTTCTGGTAAGAGCGGGCGGAGAAAATCACAAGCTTCTTGTGACAAGCAACCCGGCATCCCCCCGAATCCATCTCACCGAAAAAAGCTACGATACTCCGGAAAACCCCACCATGTTCTGCATGCTTCTAAGAAAGCACTTAACCGGCGGCCTTATCCGGAGCTTCTCCACCCAGGGTTTTGAACGTATTATGACCATGGAGGCCGAATGCACCGACGAATTGGGCGACAGAAGCCTTAAAAAGCTGGTCATTGAAATTATGGGCAGGCACAGCAATATCCTGCTTTTGAACAAGGACGACAAAATTCACGATGTTATAAAGCATGTGGACCAGGAGGTCAACCGGGTAAGAGAGCTTTTGCCTGCGAGAACCTACATTCTTCCCCCTGCCCAGAACAAGCTCAATCCCCTTCTCGCGGAAGCCCAGGAGGTGCTGCTGGCGGAGGCCCCCTCCTGCGGCAGGAAAACGGAAAGCTTTCTGCTGGACAGGCTGCAGGGCTTCAGCCCCGTGCTTTGCAGGGAGATTTGCCACCGGGCAGGCCTTGATGAAGGAAAACCGGCCTCGGAGCTGACTTTGGAAGAAACAAATCTCTTGATTACCGCACTGTCAGGCTTGATGCAGGAGCTGGATACGGCAAAGAGCCGTCCCTGTGTGGTATTCTCAGGCTCCGATAAGACCAAGGCTACGGATTTCCATTGCCTTGACCTTCTCCAGTATGCCGACAAAACCCCTTACGACAGCATCAGTCAAGCTCTGGATGCTTTCTACGCCGCAAAAAGCAACCGGGAATTTCACTCCCAGCGGGTTAACGATTTAATCCGTGGGGTGGGCAGGCATCTGGAAAAATGTGAGAAGCGCCTGGCTATTAATTTGCAGACCTATGAGGAAAACAAGACTTTTGAGGATGTACGAAAGCAGGGCGAGCTTATTACCGCCAATATACATGCTCTGTCCAAGGGAATGGAAAGCGCCCGGGTTTTCGATTATTACAGCGAAACCGGGGAGTATGCGGACATTCCCTTAAACAAATTAAAAAGTCCCCAGGAAAATGCCCAGCTCTATTTTAAAAAGTACAACAAGGCCCGCAACGCCTTTGCTTACGCGGAGAAGGAGCTGGAAACCCTAAAGTCTGAGGCGGCCTACCTTGAAAATGTCCTCTTTGCTCTGGAAACCGCCGAAGGCACCGAGCAGCTCCTTGAAATACGTCAGGAGCTTTTGGAGCAGGGCTACCTCAAGGCTCCCCCGGTTAAGGGAAAACCCAGGAAGACGCCCCCGGTTAAGGCCCTTCCTGAAAAATACGTTTCCGCCGACGGCTTCGACATCTTTGTGGGCAAGAACAATCTGCAAAATGACAGGCTTACCCTTAAAGCCTCACGACAGGAGGATATCTGGTTCCACGTAAAAAATTATTCCGGATCCCATGTGGTTATCCGCACCGAAGGAAAGGACGTACCCGACACAACCCTTCTGGAGGCAGCCGGTTACGCAGCCTGGTTCAGTAAAGCCCGGACCTCCTCCAAGGTCGAAGTGGACTATACGGCCATAAAGCATGTAAAAAAGCCCTCGGGGGCTAAGCCGGGAATGGTTATTTATGTCAGCTACAATACCCTGGTAGTTCCCCCAAAGGCACCTGCTCAAAAGGAGGAATAGCGCAATGTCAAACGCTTTAACGCCTGCACAGCAACGGGAGCTGTGGGTAAACGCCCTCACAAGGATTGCCGGACCTGTCCTGGAAAGCGCCTCAAAGGGAAAGCTCCAGGAAAGTATGCCCTTTCGGGGCCGGGAACCCGGAATGCAGGCATTTACTTATCTGGAGGCCCTGGGAAGAACCCTTACAGGGATTGCCCCCTGGCTTGAAAACGGTACGGAAGAGCCTCTTCGGAATAAAATGGCCGAGCAGGCGCGGGAAAGCCTGAGGCATTTAACCGATCCCAACTCCGACCGCTGGGTAAGCTTTACCAATGAAAAGGGGGATCAGCCTCTGGTGGATGCCGCCTTTCTGGCCCATGCCCTCTTAAGAGCTCCGGTTGAGCTCTGGGACAAGCTGGACGGCAGCGTAAAGGATAATATTATCCGGTGCCTTACCTCAGTCAGAAGCTGCAAGGCCCATCACTGCAATTGGCTGCTTTTTGCGGCTATGGTGGAAACGGCTCTGTACCGGTTCGGCGGAGGTTATGACCGCATGCGCATAGATTATGCCCTTCGCATGCATGAAAGGTGGTATAAGGGCGACGGAGTGTACGGAGACGGCGAGGCCTTTCATTGGGATTATTACAATAGCTTTGTTATCCAGCCCATGCTCACGGACATCCTTCGTTTTGCGGGGCATCTGGATAAGGATTGGGAAAGCTTGCGGGAGCCTGTTTTTATGCGTGCCCGGCGGTATGCCCAAATTCTTGAGGGACTTATTGCCCCCGACGGCACCTTCCCTCCTTTGGGCCGCTCCATTGCCTACCGCTTCGGAGCCTTTCATCATCTGGCCCACATGGCTTACAGGGAAGACCTGCCCGATGAAATTACCCCAGCCCAGGTGCGTTGCGCCTTAACCTCGGTTATTTCAAAGACCATGGAGGCGCCCGGCCGTGAGGGCCTGCCACGTCC
>JAEXPO010000272.1 GCA_023446675.1 Bacillota bacterium
GCAGTATACCTTTCCTGTTATTATGCTGACGGCAAAGGTAGGGGACATGGATAAAATACAGGGCCTTACCATAGGCGCCGACGATTATATGACCAAGCCCTTTAATCCCTTGGAGCTTGTTGCCAGGGTAAAGGCCCAGCTTCGCCGTTCCTCACGATACAATGGCCCGGGCAGCGGGGAAAGCCCCAGAGAAAATGATTCGGTTATCGATTTCAACGGCCTTGTCATAAACAGGGATACACACCAGTGTACGCTTTTCGGAAAGATCCTCGCCCTGACACCCATTGAATTTTCCATCCTATGGCTGCTGTGTGAGAACAGGGGCCGGGTCATATCCTCTGAAGAGCTCTTTGAAAAGGTATGGGGAGAAAAATACCTGGATTCAAATAATACGGTTATGGATCATATCCGGCGTATCCGTGAAAAAATGGGTGAGCCGGCCCGCAATCCAAGATTTATTAAAACGGTATGGGGAGTTGGCTATAAAATTGAAAACGGATTATCTTGTCCGGTTTAAAAACAAGCTTATTTTACAAATTGCCCTTACGGTACTGGCAAGCGTTGTTGTCCTGCTCTTCATATGGTTTTTAATTGACGGTATTTTAAATGACATTTTAGCCAATACGGTATCCGGTATCAGCAGAAAGCTGTATTTATTTATAGTAAACCATAAGATTGAATCCCTTTTTGCTCTGTTTTCCTCTATCATTGTTATTACTATCTATTTCACCGTCTCCCGTACCATTGGCTATTTCAACAGCATCATCCGCTCCATTGACAAGGTTTTCAGCCGGGATGAAGGGCTTATAACCCTTCCGGGGGAATTTAAGGATATTGAAAATAAGCTTAACTCCATTAAATACGATGCTCTGAAAAACGAGCAGATTGCTAAAGAGGCCGAACAGCGAAAAAACGATCTGGTGGTCTACCTGGCCCACGATCTCAAAACGCCCCTCACCTCTGTAATAGGCTATTTAAGCCTCTTGCGTGATGAGAAGGGGATATCGGAGGAGCTTAGGGAAAAGTATCTTTCTATATCTCTGGATAAGTCCCAGAGACTGGAGGATCTTATTAATGAGTTTTTTGAAATTACCCGCTTTAATTTGCAAAATATCCGTCTGGAAAACAAACGTATCAACCTTACGCATATGCTGGAGCAGATTGCAGAGGAGTTTTATCCCCTGCTTACCCCAAAAGAGCTTAAGCTGGAGCTTAAATCAGAGCCGGGGATTTTCATTTTCGGTGATCCGGACCGGCTTGCCCGTGTATTCGATAATCTTCTTCGTAACGCCATAAGCTACAGCTACCCGGGAAGTATTATAACCCTTGCCGTCGCCAGAGAAAAAACCGGGGTGGCCATTCGTTTTCGCAACAAAGGGGATATCATTCCCGAACACCGTCTGGAGAGCATTTTCGAAAAGTTTTACCGTCTGGACGAATCACGCTCCTCCCAAACCGGAGGCGCAGGCCTCGGCCTGGCTATTGCAAGAGAGATTGTGGAGCTTCATAAGGGCTCCATAACCGCAAGCAGCAGCATGGCGTACACTGAATTTCTAATTCTGCTGCCTTAAAGGCGCAAGTCCATGTCTTCCGCTTTTTAACAATCTTAAGAAAATAAGAAATAATTAAGAATTTCATAATAAAAAAGTTCCATCTTCTTTATTTTCTCTCGCTATACTAAGATTCAGAGATTCAAAGTTCGTTTCCGCCTGAACGGAATGAGGAAGCATCATTTAGAATCTCAACCGGCAGTAAGCAAGAGGAGAGTATAAAGATGTCCAGAACAAAAATTATCGTCCTTTTTGGAGGCGTTTCCAACGAATACGCGGTATCTCTTAAATCTGCGGCTTCGGTAGTTGAAAATCTTGATCCAAATCGTTACGAGGTTTTAAAGGTAGGCATTACCCGTGACGGAAGATGGCTTTACTATACAGGTTCAACTGAGGCTATGAGACAGGATCTCTGGCATTCAAGCTCTGCCTGTATACCTGCTCTTCTCGCTCCATGGCGGGGAACAAAGGCCTTGTTTCTTATAAAGGACGGGTGCTATACCACCCTGGAGGCGGACCTGGTGTTTCCCGTATTACACGGTAAAAACGGGGAAGACGGTACGGTCCAGGGGCTTCTGGAGCTGTCCGGCATGCCCTACGTAGGGTGCGGCACCCTTGCATCCGCTCTTTGTATGGACAAGGCGGTGGCTCATGCCCTTGTAAAGGGGGAGGGCATTGAGGTTCCTCAATCCTTCGTGCTTCGTCAGGGAGAAGCTGTCGATACAGTGAAGACAAAGGCCCTGGGGTTGGGTTATCCGCTTTTTGTAAAACCAGCCTGCTCGGGTTCTTCCATTGGAATTACCAAAGCAGGATCCGAGCAGGATCTTTTAGCTGCAATTGAACTTGCCTTTGCCCATGATGCAAAGGTTGTGGTTGAAAAAGCCGTGGACGGTTTTGAGGTGGGCTGCGCCGTAATGGGCGGGGATGAGCCTGTCATCGGTGCCGTGGATGAAATTGAGCTTGAAGGGGATTTCTTTAACTTTGAGGAAAAATACTCTCTGGCTCATTCCAAAATTCACACACCTGCACGGATCAGTGGAAATGAAGCCGAAAAAATCCGCGAAACAGCCAGAAAAATTTACAGGCTGCTGGGGCTTAAGGGCCTTGCACGGGTGGATCTTTTTTATACACAGGACGGGCAAATTCTTTTTAACGAGGTAAACACGCTTCCGGGCTTTACGGAAAAAAGCCGCTACCCACGCATGTTCAGCGCAGTGGGCTTATCCTACGGTGAGCTTCTGGACAAGCTCGTTGCCTTCACTTTGGAGGATTGGGCGACAAAGAAAACGCAATGAATTAAAAATAAACAAGTGAATTAAAAAGCAACAAGTAAAAGAGAATCAAATAAATAGAAGAAATGGAAAATAAGCTAAAAAGAAAGTATGAAAAAATGATAGATGAAAGGCGAGGTAAGTTTATGGATAAATACAATTGCATCAATCTGGATAAAAACGCACTCCACGACGGCTGTCTTGTTCTGGTAAACAGGCACAGCCCGCTTCGTCCTGAGGGAAGAGATTATGAAAGCGGTCTTACAGCACGCCGCGGGCTGCTGCTTGAGAAAACCTGCATGCAGAACCTAACCGCTTTAATTGAGGATATAAGGGCTACGGATAAAATAACCGGAGTCAGCGGGTTCAGAAGCAGGCAGGAGCAGGAAAAGCTTTACAATGATTCATTGGCGGAAAACGGCGAGCTCTTTACTTCACGCTATGTGGCCCGACCCGGACAGAGCGAGCATGAAACCGGTCTGGCGGTGGATCTGGCGGTCGCGGGAGGCAACGGGGATTTTATAAGGCCCTCCTTTCCCAACGAAGGAGTGGGCAAAAGCTTCAGGCGGCTTGCAGCCCGTTATGGCTTTATAGAGCGTTATAAAGAGGGTAAGGAGCATATTACGGGCATAGCCGCCGAGCCCTGGCATTTCAGGTATGTGGGCTATCCCCACGCCGCGCTGATGGACAGCATGGGGCTATGCCTTGAGGAATACACCGAATATCTGCGCTGGCATCCCTTTGAAGGCAAGCACCTCTTTCATGAAATGGGTGAAATTCTGGCAGAAATTTATTATACTCCCGCATATGCTTCAACCACTACGGTTCCGGTATTAAAGGATGCCTCCTATCAGGTTTCAGGCAATAATCTGGACGGTTTTGTCATTACGGTGTTCCATACAAGAAGGAGTGAAAAGGGTGCATGAGCACAACGGCAGAAAAGCTCTACTTTACAGACACTCCCATAGCTGGAGGCAGAAGAGCCTGGATTGATGTACGACTGGATCATATCGTCCATAATGCCGGCTTGCTTAAAAGCCTGCTGCCTGAAAAAACAGGCATTATGGCAGTACTCAAGGCGGACGCCTATGGCCACGGTGCCGCTCAAACCGGACTGGCTCTTGAAAAGCATGGAGTGTCTCACTTTGCTGTTGCAGATCTGGGAGAAGCCCTGGCACTAAGAACAAGCGGCGTAAAGGGAGAAATTGTGATACTGGGAGCAACACCTGTGACCGAGTACGATCTCCTTATAAGGCATAACTTATCCCAAAGCCTTATAGGGGAAGACTACGCTCGTGAGCTGGCCCGGATTCTGTCTCTCCATACCCGCCGTGCCGGGAGAAAATTGAAGGTTCATGTTAAGCTGGATACAGGAATGGGAAGATTGGGCGAGCCCTGGCACAAAAGGGATGCCCTTCGTTCCATTTATGCCTGGGATTGCTTTTCAGTGCAGGGCACCTTCAGCCACCTTTCCTCGTCAGACGGCCTGTCGGAGGAAGACAGGGATTATACTCTAAGCCAAATTAAACGCTTTTTTGATACCACGGCTTTTTTGAAAGCCTCCGGTGTGGAAACAGGCCCCTTGCATCTTCAAAGCAGCTACGGTATCTTAAATTATCCGGGGCTTCCCTGCGGGTTTGCCCGGCCCGGAATAGCTCTCTACGGCAATCTTTCCGATAAAAGCTCCAGCCCCTCACGGGCAGCCTTTTTAAAGCCCGCCCTGTCACTTTCAGCCAGAGTGGTACAGGTAAAGCCTATGGAAAAGGGTATGCCTGTGGGCTATGGCAGGCGCTTTTCCATGCCTGTCAACGGAAAAATGGCCATTATTGCCATGGGCTATGCCGACGGTCTGCCCAGAAGCCTATCGGACAGGGGCGGCGAAGTGCTTATTCGTGGACAGAGAGCGCCCATCGCCGGGCGTATCTGCATGGATTACTTTATGGCCGATGTCTCACACATTAACGGAGTAATGGCGGGCGACAGAGCTACTTTAATAGGCCGGGACGGGGATGAGGCGATACAGGCCGAGGAGCTGGCTCAAAAGTGCGGAACCATTACCAATGAATTGTTTAGCCGTTTGGGCTCAAGGCTTGAGAAAAGATATTCCAACTTTTCATGATGTTTTATTTGTATTATAATGAATAATACAAACAGGATTTCGCAGTAAAAAAAAAGGCGGAATCCAATAGACATGATGTGAGGTTTTGGAATGATTCTTAATATGGATATGACAAGCGCTGTGCCCATTTATGTACAGCTTCGCAATCAAATTGTCATGGGGATAGGAAGAGGCGAGCTGGTAAAAGGCCAGGGGCTTCCCACCGTACGTCAGATGGCCCAGGAGCTGGGTGTGAATATGATGACGGTAACAAAAGCCTATACCCTTCTTCGCAATGAGGGCTTTATCGAAATCGATCGCCGTCACGGTGCGAAAATCAGTCCTGTCACCCAGCCTGATGCTAAATTCAGAGAAAAATTGGAAAAGGAATTGGAGCTGCTAATCGCCGAATCTCAGATTAAAGGAATTCCGGGTGCAGATTTCACACAGCTGTGCGAAAAGCTTTATAAAAGCATGAACGGTTTTCAACCGGCGGAGGGCTGAGGATGGAGAATTTATTGGCCTATATTCTTCTTTTCAGCGCGGTTATCGTAGTTATTTCCTTTTACGCAACGAATCTGACAGGACTCAAGCCCAACAGAAACATTCTGTTATGTGTAACGTTGCCAGTCGGCTGTCATGACCACCCGGAGGTTTTGGCTGTTTTAAGGGCTTATAAAAGAGCAACCCAATGGTTTTTTCCGGCCTTGCTCCTGCTCTTTTTACCTGTTTTCCTGCTTCCTGATTCCATATCCCTTGTGTTCTCCTTTTATTTTTTGTGGATTGGTTTGACCCTGGCCGGCAATACGGTTCTCCTGGGACGTTACAATAAAAGGCTGCTGGCCCTGAAAGAAAAAAAGGGGTGGAAAACCGGAGAGGAACGCATCGTCCGCGTTGACACGGAAGTGGTTCGTGTCAAGGATAAAATGCCCGTTTCAAAGCTCTGGTATATAC
>JAEXPO010000349.1 GCA_023446675.1 Bacillota bacterium
TCTCAACTGCGTCTTTCTCCTCTTTGGGAAACCGCATGCAGCCCAGGCCGAAACGGGAAACCCTAAGCCCTGTTTTTCCTAATTGAACATATTCCATTTCTTCAAGCTCCTCTATCTGATTTAAGAATAATAAACCCCTTGGGATTTTGCACCGAAATCCTGCTTTTCTATTCCGGCTTTAATACAGATACTTGAAGTATAAACTCTGGAGTTAACTCTAAGTCAAGTCTTTTGCGAAAAATGGTGTAAAATGAGAAGGCACATTCGGGATTTGATTTGACCATAGATACCGACTGTTTCACCATGACAACCTGCATATTCTTATTTTTAAAGGCATTAAGGATTCGGAAGTCTTAACCGGCCTTCCGGCTTCACACCCACCGCAATACCATTGTCTGCAGGATAAAATAAAGGAGATTTAAAACTCGCAGCTGGATAATTCAGCCGACAAATTCAATCTCCTTATGGCGTTTTATATAAGGGAATATCTCTCCATGTAGTTCTCTTTAGGCAAACGAAAATCCTGACGAAATTAATGAGAGCAGGAACCTCCCTGGTGGTCGCAGGAAGCATCGTGATGCTCACAGGTGCCGCTATGATGCTCATCGTCGTGATGACTGCAGGTGGCGCTGGAATCAAAGGAAAGCTTACCTCTTAAAAGGGCTTCCACAGCCTGATCCGCATTTCCGCTCACATTCCCGTAAAGCTTAATGCCTGCTTGTGTAAGGGCCGTTTTTGCCCCTCCGCCGATACCTCCGCATATAAGAGCCTCCACACCATGCCTTTTAAGAAATTCTACCAGCGCGCCCTGTCCGCTGCCGTTGGTATCAACAAGGGTTGATTGAGCAACTTTATTGCTTTCAATATCGTAAAGCTTAAACTGTCCGCAATGACCGAAGTGCTGAAAGATTTCATTATTCTCGTAGGTTGCCGCAATACGCATGATTAGTTTTCCTCCCCTTTAATTTCAGATAGAATACTGTCCAGCCAGGAGCCTTCAAAAAGCTCGATGGTCCCCGCGTCACAGGCCGCTGCCAGCTTGGGGTCGATGGGAAGCCTGGCTGTCGTATCCACGCCGTATTTCCGGGCGACCTCTTCAATTCGGCTGGGACCGAAAACGGACAGCTCCTTGCCGCAGTCGGGGCACAGCATATAGCTCATGTTCTCCACCAGCCCAAGGACGGGAACATTCATCATTCCTGCCATTCTGACAGCCTTCTCCACGATAATGCCCACCAGCTCCTGGGGTGTAGCCACAATAATAATCCCGTCCAGGGGAATGGACTGGAAAACGGTCAACGGCACATCCCCCGTACCGGGCGGCATATCAATGAACATATAGTCCACATCACCCCAGATAACATCGGTCCAAAACTGCTTTACCGTTCCTGCAATAATGGGGCCGCGCCAGACCACAGGGTCTGTTTCCTGCTCTACCAGAAGGTTCAGTGACATGACATTGATGCCTGTTTTTGTTTTTACGGGCAGAAGGCCCAGCTCACTGCCGGTGGCCCTTACCTTAAGGCCGAAGGCCTTGGGAATGGACGGGCCTGTGATGTCCGCGTCCAGAATGGCCGTTTCAAAACCGGCACGACGTGCGGATACGGCCAGAAGAGAGGTTACGAGCGACTTTCCAACTCCGCCCTTTCCGCTTACTACACCGATAACCTTTTTAATCTGACTCAGCTTATGGGGTTGTTCCCGTAAATCCGTTTTTTTCTGAGTACGGTCGGAGCATCCGGCGGTTTCACAGGATGAACAATCGCTTGAACATGCATTACTCAATTTTTTCATCTCCCATACGGTATCTTTTTTTATGGCATCGGACACAGCCGCAGCCGGCAGCATCCCCTTCGCAGAGGATATACTCCCCGCCGCTGATGGAAAGCACAAGACCGTTGACCAGGCATTCAGCCAGCTTAGCCCGGGCGCTGGTATATATAGCCTGGGCCGTGGTTCTGGCCACTCCCATGCTTTCGGCACATTGCTCCTGACTTAAGCCCTCCAGATCAATTAATCTTATGGCTTCATATTCGTCAATGGTCATAACCACTGCAACGCGCTCTTTTTCAGCCGCTTCCAGAGGTCCAAAGCTCCGGCTTCCCGGCATGCGGCAAACTCGCCTGCCCTTTCTTGGTCTGGGCATTTCATCACCGGCCTTCCCTATGAGTTTTCGACATATGCCATAAACCTCTTTCATCATAGCCCTGTTTATGGCATATGTCAATTAGTCTGTTATAAATCCTCTGGGTTAACACATACGAAAAATGATTCTTAAGGTATAGTCTTACTGTCCGTCATGCCATTTATAAAGCAGCTCGGCAAAAAGGGAATTGGCCCAGGCAAACCAGGGACGGGTGAACTCCTCCGGCTTGTCCGGATTAAAGCCTTCATGCATGAAGCCCGTGCCGGCATCGGTTTCCTTAAGGGTTTTTACAATCGCCTCAATCTCGGCCGGATCCTCGGAGGTAAGTGCCTGCATGCTAAGCGCAATGTGCCAGATATAACCCTTTGGAGTGTGGGGGCTTCCGATGCCCCTGGCAAATTGGCCCTCGTAATAATAGGGGTTTTGCCGGCTCAGCACAAAGCGCCGTGTATTTTTATAAATGGGATCGTCCTTGCCCCGATAGCCCAGATAGGGTATTGAAAGGAGGCTTGGCACATTGGCATCGTCCATCAAATTGTAATGGCCCCTGCCGTCGGTTTCATAAGCATAAATTTTTCCGAATTCGGGATGATCATAAATACCATAGTCCTGAATGCCCTGATCGATTTCATTCAGAAGCTTTTCAACCGCTTCCTTAAGCCGGACATCGTTATAAATTTCACCGGCAATTTCCGCCATACCCCCTAATGCCACAACCGCAAACATGTTGGCGGGAATGAGATACCCGTAGCGGCAGGCGTCGTCGCTGGGCCGAAAGCCCGACCAGGTCATGCCCGTGTAATCCACCCCGCTTCCCAGACCGTTGTTGCTTAAGGTTTCGCTTTCAGGGCTGTTGGGCCTTTGGAACCGATAGGGAGATTTTTCGTCATGATGCTGCTCAATAGTCCATAATTCCAGAACACGCTTGAGAGCCGTTTTAAATTCATCGTCAAAAATATCTCTGTTCCCGGTTTGCTTCCAGTAAAGATGAGCCAGCTGCATGGGATAGCACAGGGAATCCAGCTCGTATTTTCTTTCCCATACCCAGGGGTTTTGTTCGGTTATATCCACCAGGTAGCAGTTTCCGTTGGGCTCCCTGTTAAAGGCGTTGGCGTAAGCGTCGATAAGGATGCATTGGGCCTGCCTTTTTATGAGGCCCGCAACAATTCCCGCCATCTCCTTATCCTCTCCGGCCAAGGGCAGATAATGCCTCACCTGGGCGGAGGAATCCCTCAGCCACATGGCGGGAATGTCTCCGGTTATAACAAAGGCTGTTCCGTCAGGCATGAGCTCAGTGGTTGTCTGAAGTGTGCTGGAAAAGCACTTTCCAAACATCTGCCTGAGCTTTTCATCCCCTTTAAGCCTTTCCTCCATCCTTTTTATGGTTGCTTCCACGCTTTTGGGTAAAGTATTCAATGGTTTCATCCTCTACTTTCAGTATAATCTTAATTAACACGCCCATTTGCAGCCTATACCAGAGTAAGCTCACACTTAACCGCCTTCTTATCCTCCGGGCCGATGGCCAGAACCGCTTTTCCCGGCTTTACGCCAAAGCGCATGCCTTCATCCCAGAAGCCAAGCTCGGCTTTTCCTAGACGAAAGGCAATACTGCGGCTTTCGCCGGGAGCCAGCTCCACCTTTTCAAAGGCCTTTAATTCCTTAACCCTTCGTCCAATCCCCGATTCCTTGCCGGTTATGTAAAGCTGCACCGCCTCCTTGCCCCTTAAGCCTCCCGTATTCGTTACAGTAACCGATAAAGAGACACTTTCACCCTTTTCAACAAGCCCGGCTTCAATGGATGTTTTCTCCAATACAACCGGCCCGTATTCAAAGGAGGTATAGGAAAGCCCGTAGCCAAAGGGATAAAGAGGTGTGTCGGATACGTCCAGATAAGGGGAGCTCTCCTTGTGGTTATAGTAAACGGGAAGCTGGGCCGAGCTTCTCGGTATGGATACCGAAAGCTTTCCGCTTGGATTAACCGCCCCAAAAAGAATTCGGGCAAGGGCCCTTCCCCCTTCCTTTCCGGGATACCAGCCAAGGAGAAGGGCATCGCAGTTTTCCGAAAGCCAGCTTATGGCATGGGGACGCCCCTGGATAAGCACGGCAATAACAGGCTTTCCAAGCTTTACAATTTCCTTTGCCAGCTCCAGCTGAACACCGCCC
>JAEXPO010000363.1 GCA_023446675.1 Bacillota bacterium
TGCGGCATGTATAAGCTTTTTATCGTAGAGGACAATCCCTATACTCGTGAGGATTTGCAGAATGTTCTGGATTGGGAGGATTTAGGGATTGTTGTTGCGGGTTCGTTCTCAAATGGCGGCGAAGCTCTTGCCAAAGTGGATGAGATAAGGCCCGATATTATTCTTACCGACATTGCCATGCCGGTAATTAACGGCATAGAGCTGGCAAAGCGTCTGAAAGAGAAGCACCCTTCCATAAAAACCGTTTTTATGAGCGCCTATATTGAGTTTGATTTTGCAAAAAAAGCTGTTGATCTGGGGATTTACGGCTATGTACTCAAGCCCATTGTTCCCGATGAGCTTAAGGCCGCCATGGAAAAGCTTCTCAAGGAGTACGAGCTGGAAAACTTTCATAAGGCGGAGCAGGAAAACATGCGCCATAGGATGAAGGAGATGCTTCCCTTTGTCCAGGAGCAGTTTTTCAGAGAGCTTTTATTTAATGAGGCCGACGAAGGCAGGGGCGGTAAAAGGGACAGGGAGGAGCTGGACTTTTTAAAGCTGGACATTCCTGATTGGACGGCTTATGTTATGGTGCTGTCTGTGGAAAAGGATGGGGCCAACAACGCGGAAGAGGGGTACGGAGGCCATGAAAAGCCTCAATTGGACCTTTCAGCAGCCGTTTATCTTTTATCCTACAAAATCCGAAACATACTCAATAGCGCAGCCGATGAAAGCAAGCGCGTCTTTCCCGTCCGCATATCCGAATACCGGTTTGCGGTTATCGTTTTTACAAGGCCGCCCCTTACTGAGGCGGATCCCTCTCAGAAGGAGAATCCGGCATGTCCCGGACAGAACGAGCCTGCTGCCGATGCGGCGGCAGACATACATATTACCCTTTCCCGCAGGCTGGGGCTGAATGCTCTCATCGGTGTCAGCAGCCCGGGAAGGGGGCTTTCAGACCTTCCCAGGCTTTACAGGCAGGCAAGGCAGGCCATGGAGGCCCTCTTTTACAACAACAGCAGCCCCATTGTCTTTTTCCGGGACATTGAAGCTGCGGAGGAGAGTCCTCTTGCTCATGAAACACATCTTGAAGAGGTTTTTAAGGATGTTAAGGAGCTTATTGCTCTTGGGGATGACGAGGCTATCCGGACTTTTGCCGACAGGTATTTGGGAGTAAGTCTGACGGCCAGGGAGCCTGTCCGGGTTAAAAGCCTGACCTTTTTTATTGTCAATGCGGCAGCCATCGTACTCATGGAGTCCGATCACTCCTTCAAGGATTTATTTGGGGATGACATCCTTATCTGGAGAAAGCTTTCAAGATTTGAGACCATTCTGGACATCCGCCAATGGATCATTAACTTTTTTAAAACCATAAAGGAATATTTAAACGAAAAGGCCGGCTCTGCAAGCGGGGACAGAACCGCCCGGGTGGTGGAGGATATCAAGACCGTTATCAAAAGCCGTTACGCGGAGCAGCTTACCGTCAAGGATATCGCCGCCGCGGTTTATTTAAGCCCAAGCTATGCCAACAGCCTGTTTAAAAAGGACACCGGCATGACCATCTTTGACTGGTTTACCCGGTACCGGCTGGAAATGGCCAAAAAGCTTTTAAGTGATCCGGAAAGCAAGGTCACGGTGGTGGCCGAGGAGGTAGGCTATATCAGCAAGGCCTATTTCTGTCTCTCTTTTAAAAAGCAGGTGGGGATGTCTCCCGCAGAATACAGAAACCGGCTGCTGTGCTGATATTTACAGGCCTGCGCCGGTGTGCTTGACTGAAAGGAAGATTGTCATGGGATTATTGGAAAAGTTCAGGTACCGTCATCGGTTTGCCTTTGTGCTTTTTATCTTTACACTGATTCCCTTTCTCCTTCTGGGCGGCTTTTTATATAAGGGGATGCGGGAGGAAAGAATTCAGGGGGTTCTCCAGGATTACGCCTCAGGGCTTGGCAATTACGCTGTGGCGGCGGACAGGCTTCTGGCTGCCTGTATTCAAAAGGGACTGTACTTAAAAAGCAATTCCCGGGTTCTCTCCTACCTTTCCATGGAGGGGAGGGGCGATCTTGTAAGCACGCTGGACTTTATTGATTACCTTCAGGAAATTATAAATGCTCTCAATGCGGATTACAGCAGTGCCGTCATCCGCCTGTACGCCCTTCAAAACAGGGATAATCTGGGAGAATACTATAAGAGCCAGGACCTTTTCTGGGAAGAGTTTGATAATAAGGAAGAGGCGCTCAGGGAACAAATTCTGGACCTTCCCTATGACGGTGTGCTGTGGAAGAGCAGGCTTGTGGGCCGTGATACCTACAGCCGCCGCAAGGAGGACTATTTATGTGTTTACCGCACCATTGAGTCCATTAATACCCTTGTGGGCATTGTAGAAATAGGCCTGCCGGTAAAAAAGCTGGAAAGTCTTTTGCCCTTTTCGCTTCCGGAGGGCGCCTTCATGCTCCTTGCCATGGACCAGGGTGAAAAGGAGGGTACCGTTATGGCCCTGGGCGGAACAGATAACCCGGGACAGGAGGCCTTTGCAGCCTATGCCGCTTCCGGCCCCAAGCTCCGGGCCCCGGGCTTTCATATTCTTAAAGCCTCCTTACCGGCACTTGAGGGGCAGGTCTATCTTTTCGTTCCGGATGCTTTTGTGTCGGACAGAATAAAGGGGGGCTTTCTGCCTGTGGCAGCCTTTGTGGTGCTGCTCCTGTTTTTGCTGGTTTTTGCGGCGGAAGGGGCGTCCTTTGGCCTTACCCGAAGGCTTTCCCGCTTAATGAACCAGATGGACAGGGATCTGGATGATTTAATCAACCAGGAGGAAATGGCGCCGTATCAGGGAAGAGATGAAATCGGACGCATCGGCAATAAGGTGCTGGGGCTCATTCAAAGGGTAAAGGAGTATTATGCCAGAGTCTCCGAATCCGAAGCAAGGAAAAGGGTTTTAGAGCTGGAGCTTTTGCAGGAGCGGCTTAATCCCCATATGCTTTACAATACCCTTGGAACAGTGAAAAGCATTGTAAAGGACAGGCGGGTTCAGATGGTGGTGGACTCCATGGTGAAATATTACCGCATTGCCTTAAACCGTGGGGACAGCATTATTTTGCTCTCAAGGGAGCTGGATTTGGCCACAGAGTATTTAAAGCTTCAAAAATTCACCTACGGCAAGGATTTTGAGATACTGACGGAGGCGGATCCGGCTACCCTTTGCTGCACCGTTATCCGGCATCTTTTGCAGCCCATTGTTGAAAATGCCCTTCTCCACGGCATAGGCGGGCTGCCCTCGGGAGGAGCTATTAAAATAAGAACCTTCTTTGAGGACTTGGAGGCAGGTAACTCCGGAAGAGCTATTCGAGTTGAAATCAGCGATAATGGACCGGGTATGGATCCCCAATGTCTGAAACGGCTTGCGGAGGAATGTCCTCCCCCTGAGGAAAAGGACTGCGGCACAGGCTATGGCATTGTGAATGTAAAAAAGCGCATGGCTCTCCATTACGGCCCCGGCTACGGACTTTCCATTGTCAGTACCCCCGGCAGTGGTACCTGCGTCAGCCTTCGCATACCCTTTCGGATGGGATAAACCCGTGGAAGTCATTCCATTTTATGTATAATCACATTGCGATACGCAATAGTCAGATTGTGGCCTTATCCCGTTTACCCGGCTGATTTATAATGCTTTATGAGAGAGATACGCAGCAATTCACCGGGAGGAGGTTCCTTCTTGCTAAAGCATACCCTATCCGCCGAAACCCCTTTGGTAACGGCACAAAGACCAAGTGTATTCAAACGCATACGAAAGGACTGGATGATTTATGTCCTTATTCTGCCGGCCCTTATTTTAACCTTTGTGTTTCAGTACCTGCCCATGCCGGGCATTCTCATGGCCTTTAAGGATTACGACATGTTTGCCGGCATACTGAAAAGCCCCTGGGCAGGCTTGAAATACATCCGTGAAATTTTTAACCTTCCCATGCTTTACGAATCCATTCTGAATACCCTGAAAATAAGTTTTCTGCAGCTCCTTGTGGGCTTCCCGGCACCCATTATCCTGGCGCTTCTCATAAACGAGCTTCGGGATGGGGCTTTTAAAAGGGTGGCCCAGTCGGTGAGCTACCTGCCTCACTTTTTATCCTGGATTTCAGTAGTAGGGCTGGTGTATGTGCTTTTGGGCACCTACGGCCCTGTAAATGACCTGAGAGTGGCCCTTTTTGGGCCGGATACCCAGCGTGTGATGTGGCTGTCCCGGCAGGATCTTTTCATCCCCCTTGTGCTGGGGATAAGCATATGGAAAGAGGTAGGCTGGGGAACGGTGGTACACCTGGCGGCCATTTCTTCCATCGACATGCAGCTTTACGAAGCGGCCCGAATGGATGGCGCGGGCAGGCTTAAGCAAACCTGGTACATCACGCTTCCCACCATGCTGCCCACGGTTATGATATTGCTCATTTTTCAGCTGGGCCATCTGTTTAAAAGCAATTTCGATCTCATTTACGGTCTTCAGAATCCTTATGTCCAGTTTGAGGTGATTTCCACCATTGTGTACCAAACCGGTATCAAGCAGGGCAATTATTCCATGGCCACGGCCGTTGGCTTTATGGAAGGCCTGGTGGCTTTTATTCTGACCTTTGGAGCTAACCGGCTGTCTAAAAAAATCAGTGAGGTCTCCATTTGGTGAGGCGGAAAGGAGGAAAGACATGGGTGATTCGGGAAAAGCCTATAAAGCGTTTCGCGTTTTCAATGTTGCTTTTATGTTAATCATCATGGCTATTATGCTGTTTCCCTATCTCAATGTGCTGGCAAAGGCCTTTAATGACGGTAAGGATACGGCTTTGGGGGGTATTACCGTGTTCCCGAGAAAGCTTTCCCTGTACAATTTTGATATGCTTTTCAGGGACGGCAAGGTGGTTAAGGCCATGGGGGTATCCGTCGTCCGTGTGATAGCGGGCGTGGGGCTGTCCCTGCTCGTTCAGTTTCTGGCAGCCTACGGCTTCAGCAAAAAACAGCTGGCAGGCCGAACCCAAATGCTTTTGTTTTTAACCCTTCCCATGTTTTTCGGAGGCGGGCTTATACCCCAGTACATTCTCTTTTCCAAGCTGGGCTTTCTCAACAATTTTCTGGTTTATATCGTGCCGGGGGCCTTCAGCCTTTACAATATGGTTATTATACGAACCTATATCGCAACCCTGCCCGTGAGCCTGGAGGAGTCGGCCAAGCTTGACGGGGCCAATGAGCTGGTGGTGTTCTTTCGAATTATATTACCCTTATCACTTCCTATTTTGGCGACTATTGCCTTATGGTCCGCCGTGGCCCATTGGAACGACTGGACGACAACCCTTTACTTTGTTACCAAATCGGATAAATTCACCCTGCAATATGTTCTCATGCAGGTTTTAAAAGAAAGTGAACGGATATTGAAAATGATACAGGAGGCCCAGCTGGAGGGACGGGTGGTGGACACCACGGTATCAACCACTCCGGAGGCCCTTCAGGCCGCCCAGATTGTGCTTACAACCCTTCCCATCATTCTGGTGTACCCCTTTCTTCAAAAGTACTTTATTAAGGGCGTAACCCTTGGTGCTATCAAGGATTAGACGGTTTGACACATCTTTATGCGCGCGCGGGATGTTCAATAAATGCAAGTTAAAAGGGAAAAGCAATTTAAAGGAGGATTTTTCAATGCCTAAATCAGCAGGAAAAGCCATGGCCCTTGTTATGGCCGCACTCCTCAGTGTGACTGCCCTTACAGGCTGTGGCGGCAATAATCCCGCACCGGCCTCCGCAACACCGACCCCATCAGCCGGATCCGGTGAACAGGGGGAGGCTGAAAAGAATTATTGGGAGCTACTGGATACCGTGTCAGATACCTCCGAGCTGCCGGACTGGAAAGGCGAGGTTCTGGAGCTTCGCATCTGGTATTCTCACGGCACCACCTGGGGAGAGCGCAAAAAGAGCGAGGCCGATGTGGTTTTAAAGGAAATCCAACGGGTAACAGGCATTCGCATCAATGTGGACGGCTCCTTTGACAATAACGGAATGGATATTAAAGCCAAGCTCCCCACCATGATCGCAGCCAATGATTACCCGGATCTGGTTTACAACGGCCAGATGATTAACCTGGTGGAGCTCATAAAGGGGGATAAGCTTTACGATTTGACGGAGGCCTTCCCGGAATACTGCACCAGCTTTACCGACGTGATGCCCATGGATAAATTCTCGGAATTTTACAGCCTGAACCATCTTTATAACGGAAGACAATACACCCTTCCCGCAGGTGTGGGAGCGGAATATTTCTATACGGATAACAGCACCTATCCTCAGTTTGATTTTGAACGGTGGAAAACCAATATGCTGACCACCCAGAGCAAGGGAGGCAGCAGCGGTGTCAATTACCTGTGGGTAAGGGACGATATTTTAAAGGCGTTATATCCCCAGGCTAAAACCATGGCGGAAATTGAGGCTATTTATGGCAGCAAGGGGACCTTTACAAAAGATGAGCTGTTCGACATTCCCTTAAACAATCTGGATGATGTGGTGGAAATGCTCTATGCCATCAAGGATCATATCAAGGCTCAAAGCATTACGGAAAACGGAAAACCTGTTCAGGTCACCTATGGCCCGGCTGTGGGCCAGGACAACTGGTATCTCTTTACCGTTCTTCCCACCCTTATTGACGGAGCTTTAGGAAACACCAACTATTTTACCCAGTTCAACAAAGCGACAGGCAAATTGGAATATGCCTATAAAATGGACTATGTAAAAAATGAAATGAAGGTGTATAACCGCCTTCAAAGGGATGATATTATCGCTCAGGACTCCCTGGTGGACTCGGTGGCCATGTTTACGGAAAAGGTCAACAATGCTCAGTATGCGGTTCTGTATGGCCAGAACCCGCCCAATGTAAGCCTTAAGGAAGCGGGTAAGGCTTATGCCTACCGTCCGGTTTGGGTTGACCAAACCTATCGCACCGAGCAGCAGGCTCAGTTTATGCAGCAGCCCATCGGTACGGCCTGGGCCATTTTCAAGGATTCGGTGAAGGAAGAGGATCTTCCCCAGGTATTGCGGTTTTTCAACTACCTCTATTCCGATGTGGGTGATAAGCTGCGCCTGTGGGGACCTGAATCCGCCGGGCTCTGGGAGGAGAAGGACGGAAAAAGGGTTTTTGTTGACAAGGAGCTTGAGGAAGCCATGGTTTATGGGAAGGATAACGGCAGAAACCTCTATTACGGCCTTGTAAACTTCTATCTGCCTACCACCTCCAACACCTTTCCAAATCTTCCCACCCTGCTGGCCCCTTCGGTGAATCATCCCGTCTATGTATACGACAGGGCGGTGAATGTCAACGACGCCATAAAGAAGTTCAATCCCGGTATTCTTCCCGGCATGTCCTTTCAGGACGGACTTGTGACCACGCCCAAGCTTCCGAATGTCTACAATTATCAAGCAGATGTGGAAGAGGTCAGCCGCTTCTGGAAGGCTCGGGACGGCTTTGAAAAACAGCTGACCAAGATTGTGGCATCAGGAAGCGACGCCCAGTTTGAGGAGCAATACAACGCCCTTTTGAAATATGCGGAAAGCAACGGGCTTACGGATGCCACCCTTGAAGAGCTGAACAAGGTTTACCTGGAGGTTAATGGCAACGCATTAAAAGAAGCAGGCTTGATTAAATAGCCTCTCCCTGGAACAGGCAGGCCCCGGGGCCGGAGAACTTCTCCTCTCCGGGGCCTGCCTTTGCTTAAAAAGAGAAAGGATTGAAACGTAGACATGGTAACTGGTGAATTTATAACCGGTATTGACGCTGCCGGTGGAGAGTGG
>JAEXPO010000453.1 GCA_023446675.1 Bacillota bacterium
CAGAGGATACCACCATTTCCTGGTGGGTAGGCGCAGGCTTCCTTCCCAACAGCGCTTATGGCTCCGGCGATCAGTCACCCTTCCACTCCGGTTTGTCTGAAATGACAGGAGTCAAAATTGAATGGCAGTTTCCCACCGCAGGAACAGACGCAAGTCAGGCCTTCAACCTTATGCTGGCCTCGGATACGTTGCCCGACATTATCTATTACGGACTCATTTCCGACGCGGGAAGGTATATTGACGAAGGCATCATTCGTGACCTGTCGGATAATATAGCCGACTATTCACCCGCCTATTACCAGTTTCTCCAGACAGATCCCGTTTATGACAAATCCATGAAAACAGACTCAGGCCAATATTACGGCTACGGCTTTTTCCGTGAGGACGGAGGCTGGAACGATTCCTACCTTGGCCCTGTTATCCGGCAGGATTGGCTGGATGCCCTTGGACTTTCGGCACCCAAAACCATTTCCGACTGGGATAAGGTTTTGAGCGCCTTCAAGGACAAGTACAACGCCAAGCTGAGCTTTGCGTGGAGCCGTTTTAAGACCACCGGTATTAGCGGCGCTTTTGGTTCCTATAGCGCCATTGACCATAGGGTATACATTGATGATAACGGAAAGCTCCAGTCCGCTCAGGCACAGCCCCAGTGGAAGGCTTACATGGCCAAGCTCAATGAATGGTGGAAGGCAGGCCTCATTGATCAGGATGTTCTCACCATGACGGATACGGATGCTCAAACAAAGGCATTGAACGGCAATATAGGAATTTCCGTCACCTCAATGGGTCAGGTTTCCAACTGGGAGAAGGACGCTGATAAAGCAGGGAACGGCGCCAAGTGGACCGGGCTTCAATACCCCACCGGGGATGATGGTACCCTATCCATGGTCTTTGGCGGCCGCGGAATTGGCGGAGAGGTTTCGGTGGTTACCACAAGCTGCGCAGAGGAAAAGCTTGAAACCGTTATGCGTGTTCTGGACTATGCCTATACCGATGAAGGCCATCTTTACTGGAACTTCGGTAAGGAAGGGGTTTCCTGGGAATATGACAGCGAAGGAAAGCCTGCGTATACCGACCTTGTAACAAAGGATCCCGACGGCTTGAACAACGCCATTGACAAGTACGGCGGTTCCACCTGGAGCGGTTCCACCATACAGGCTACCCTGCTGCTTTATTTAAAAAATACAAAAACCGCGGTTGAGGCCAATGACCTGTGGTTCTATCCCAATGAAGCGGTAACCACAAAGCATAACATGCCCCGCGTTACCTTCACGGTAGACGAAAGCAACCGCCTTGCGGAGCTTAACGCACCCATAAATACTTATGTTTCTGAAACGGCCGTGAAATACCTTGTGGGCGAAGAATCACTGGATACCTTCGACAGCTTTGTGGCAAAGCTCTATGATATGGGGCTTCAGGAGGTTCTTGATATTAATCAGGCAGCCTATGACAGATTCCTTGCCCGATAATGGGACACCGGAAACAGAGAACCAGATGAACGCGATATGAAGAGAAATGCGGCGGCGGTTATAGCCGCCGCATTTGCAAAAAGATCCAGCAGGAGGTATTGCCATGGCTGAAAGACAGCTCCATCAGGTAGTCCGGGTAAACAAAACGGCTGCCGGAAGTGTTCTGAGTCGGGACTTTAAGTTAAATAAATATAAATATCTGATTATATTGCCTGTCGTCATTTATTTTATCATCTTTGCCTATAAACCCATGTACGGTTTAATTATCGCCTTTATGGATTTCCGGCCGGCTCTGGGCTTTGATCGGAGTCCCTGGGTAGGCTTTAAGCATTTTGCCAATTTCTTTAACGATGTTTATTTTGGAAGGCTTATACGAAATACCGTTTCCATCAGCGCATTGAACATTATTTTCGGCTTTCCGGCGCCCATTATTCTGGCCCTTCTTTTAAACGAGATTAAGAAAATCACCTTTAAACGAACCATTCAGACCATTACCTACATGCCTTATTTTATATCCATGGTGGTAGTGTGCTCCTTAATCAGAACCTATACCTTAAGTGAAGGTATTTTCTCCCAACTGTCTGTGGCTCTGGGCGGAGATCCAAAGAACTATCTTATGAACACCTCTTATTTTTATCTTATTTACATACTGTCGGATATCTGGCAGGGAATCGGATGGAACTCCATTATTTACTTAGCGGCCCTTTCGGGGATTGATCAGGAGCAGTATGAAGCTGCCAGAATAGACGGAGCGGGCCGATTTAAACAGATGCTTCATATCACCTTGCCCGGGATTATGCCCACGGTGATTATTCTTTTAATCCTTCGTTTTGGCGGCATTCTCAACGTGGGCTTTGAAAAGGTGCTGCTGCTCTATTCGGAGGCCACCTATGAAGTGGCGGACGTTATTTCTACCTATGTTTACCGGAGAGGTATCCTCAATGCCGCATACAGCTTCAGTACGGCGGTGGGGCTGTTTAATTCTCTTGTAAATGTGTTTTTTCTGCTGACAGCCAATGCCTTAAGCAGAAAATTTACCGATTCCAAGCTATTTTAGGAGGGATACGATATGGCGCTTAATAAGAG
>JAEXPO010000595.1 GCA_023446675.1 Bacillota bacterium
GTGTAAGGCCGTAGACAGCTTTAAATGCCCTGGTAAATCCGGCATGGTCGGAAAAACCATATTCAAGGGCAAGAGACACAATACGCGTTTCCGTATTCTTCAAGGCTTCGGAAGCCATGGCCAGCCTCCGAAGCTTTATATATTCATTTACCGTTTTTTTTACCAGGCGTTTGAATAAGCGCTGAAAATAATAGGGTGACAACGCCGCGTCACCTGCCAGCGCTTCGATTTTTATATCCTGGGACAGGTTGTCCTCTATAAAGTCGATTGCATTTTGGATAGCTTCCCACGCATGCATCAAAACACCTCCTTGAATGGATCATAGCACAAAGCATTACTGTCTGCTTGGCGTGCAGTGCTCTTTTTAGAGTTTTGCGCATTGTTCGTGGGCAGGCTGTTCTTAATTTGCCATAAAATCCGATTTCTTCAGGCTTTCCGATTCCGCTGCCATATTAAAGACAATTTCCCCGGCTTCGTATTCATCCGTCTTTTCCTGATATTTCATAAATTGAAACCAGTAGACGGTTTCACTTTCCTCTGTTGCAATGATGATTGTGACCTTGTTATACCTCTGACCTGCTTCGTTTTTTTCATTATTTTGGTAGAGCTCCCTGTGATAGACAATATCCAGCTCGTATTTTTCTTCTATTTTCGTAAGCAGATCATCAATTTCCGCAGAAGTAAATTCGAAGTTTTCGGATCCGGCGCTTCCGGTACCGCCGATGGGAAGGCTGACAACAGGAACATTTATATTGGCCGGCTCCGGTGGGCTAAGCTTTTCAATGAAAGCCCTGGCATGCGGTACAATAACAACGCCTGCGAAAATAAGTATAATAAGAATGAAGATCTTGAAAACGTTAAGCGCGGCTTTGTTTTTCTTGTAACGGTTTTCATTGTAAGAAACGGCCGAAGGGCGGTTATATTTTCCGCATTTGGGGCAGCTTCCGTCATGGCGGTCATAATCATAAAACTCTCCGCAGGCTCTGCACTTTGCCATAGAGTTTTTATCGCCATTCTGATTTTGAGCACCGATAGTGTCAGGAACCTCGATAGTGTGCTTGGTATCAATATAATACCAGATCCAGGAGGTGATAGTTAAAATAAACCAGGTAAACAGCATTGCCGCCAGAACAAGTCCCTGAGGATTGTTAATCAAAGCCTTGGCCGCCTCAACCGGATTCAACGATTCGACTTCGCTAACCAGCAGCATTGAGATTAGATTAGGAATGGACAGCAGAATGCCTATTATCATAATACCTGGTGCATTCCAGCCTTTTGGAAGGTGCCTTCTTCTGCCTGGCAAATCAATTCTTCCGGGGCTACCCCTTGTAATTCCATAAACTAATTTTAAAAGGCCAAAAATAAACAACACTTTACCTGAAAGAGTTATACCCTTTTCAGGAATTAACGCGCCCATACTTAGGATAGTAACGGCGAAGATAAGATAACAAATGGAGGTAACCAGCAGTAAGTCGCCGGTGACCGGATTGGAATAATAAGAAGCCGGCAGGAGAAGATTGGCTATGGCCAATAGTAAATTTAACGTAATAAGTAGGATACAGCTTATGTGCATTATGTCCTTGACAGATTTTTTTCCGGTGTTCATCTTTGCTGAAGCCTCCAAGCTATTTTATGTGGGAGTACCGTTTTTTGCAGAACAAAGAGCGGCGCAATCACTATTTTAACATAGGAACGTTCAAATGGCTGCTTAAATCCGAATAGTCGTTGATTTCAACAATAATGGGTTTTAATCCTCCCTCTTCTGACGTTAGAAAAGCCCTGCTGTCGTTCATAAATACCTCATATTCATCCCTGTCATATAAAAACCACATTTTTATGGAGCTCAACAGCCTTATTTCGCTTTCAGACTGCCAAAGAGGCTCCTCATAAAAGCCTCCGTCCTCGTTGAGGGTGTCTATGTACGGCCCCGTCAAACCCGCCTGCTTCAGGGATGACTTTAAGCTTAAGAATTCCGACTCCATGAAGGATGAGCCTGCAAGATAGAGGTCCGCCTTATTCTCAAAACGGCCGTTGGCATAGGCGACAGCCCTCAGGTGCCACTCTATTCCATCATAAATAAAACCGCCCTTTATCAGATCCTCGCAAAAGATCCGTATTTTACCATCCATCTCCTTGGCAAATACATCGATTTCAGAATTTGCGGCTCCCCTGGATACGTTATAGGCCAATACACAGCGATCCATTTCAACGGGGACGCCGTATTTAAGGCTGTACATGGAGGCAACCAGATTATCCGACGCCTCATTTTGTTCATCTGCTCCGGCTTCAACCCGGATAACCAGCATTTCCTCCGTGCCGTCCCGGTCAAAATCGGCTGTCTTAGCGCTCAGCGCCCCTTTTTCCACCGTATAGGGATTGATTTGGGGTGAATAATAACCTTCCTGCCACTTAATGGTTTTAGAATTAGGATCCATATAGCTGCTTCCTTCATTCCACTTTTTGGTAATATTGTTTTCATAAATTCCGCATCTTATCACGTCCTCATCCTGAAAGTATTCCGCAAAGCTGCCGCTGTCTTCCTTTTCAGCCTCAGCATCGTTCTCTCCGAGCATTCTGAAGCTGCCTTCTCCGTAATAGGTTACATAGGTGCCTTCATTGCTTGCGTCGTAAGGGCTGATGGTATCCCACGCGGACGTTAATGCCTCCTCCGCCGTATAATAATCCCCCGACTCCTTCTGTTTTGTCAGATTATAAAACAGCGTTGTTCTCATGAGCATCTCATACTCCATATTTATGGAGCCCTTGGAGCCATAGACAACCTTGGCGCCTTTATTAATGAAGCCGTTGGCCAGCCTGTCGTCGTTAGCCGAATAGCAGGCCCCAAGAAAAACCACACAGCCTTCAAGGGATTGGTTAGGAAGGTACTCCTTAAAAAATTCTCCTGTCACGGCATAATCACAGAACAAAAAATCTGTTCCCATACTGAGCCATGAGTTGGTGGTTACCATGCGCTTAGACGCCAGATCACTGCTGTATTTGCCTAAATTAGCGGCCCGGGTTGCCGATTCACTTGTGATAAGGGCGGAGCCAATTTTCTCGTCATAGCCCCCATGTCCTTCCCAAATGATGACATCGCTGTTGAAAAGCGTTGTCTTAAGATTAGCAATGGTAACATAATCATTTTCAAGCTTAACCTGGTAGTCGTAATCCCCGTTGATATCCGCGAGCATTTCCGCATTGTCCTGGGCACCATAGCCCCCCTGATACTCCAGTCTGTTAAATTTCTTGGTCAGCCATGAAAAGCCTTTACTGGTAGTCACGGCAAAATCGTTTTTTACCGGCTCGGCAGTGATAATTTTTTTATTGGGTCCGGAGCTTAAAACATCCTTTTGCCTGGGAATAAACATATAGCCTATGCCATTGAGCAGCTCCATGTAAACGGAGCCGGGGCCGGGCCTGTATTCCTTCACAAGGCCCTTGTCATATTGATCCTTTGCAAAAGAAGTTACGGAAGACAACAGGGCCTCCAGCTCCGAGGCTTTTACATAGCCCTCGGCATCCAGATAGCCCAGCTGAATTTCAGCCATTTGGGCATTCAGGGCATTAAGCTCCTCAAAATCCGCTTCTGTCAGTTCCCTGTAGAAGGTAATCCTGACGGCCTCACTCCTGGCGTTATTAACTGCTGCTCTGAGGTCTTCCCAAGACACCTCGCCGGATATCATTTTTATTCTGCCTGAATACAGGTTATCCCCGGCCTTTTCGTCCCCGCTCTTTCCATTGTCGTTAAGATAGCCTATCACTTCACCGTTTTCCTTTTCAACGGCTATTTGCTCTATTTTATGTTTTGATTCAATTGCTGCCGTAAAGGTGACCCAGGTTTCCTTGCCAATGAGAATATCCCTTTTGCTTGACTCAAACGATGCAAAGGTCAGGGAATCTTCAGGAGACGTTTTTTCTTTGGCGCATGAATTTAAAAGACAGCCTGAAAAAATCAGGCAGACAATGAAAAGAACAGCTTTTTGCTTCCTCATGTCGAAGGACCCCTTCCATAACTCCGGCAGCGATTAATGTGCTTATAAAGCCAATAAAATAAAGATACCACAATTTGAGGCAAAAAATTGCTCGGAATAAAGAAAAGAGGTCAGGTCCGCTTTTTATCAGTCTGTCCTGATGGGCAAGCCTGATCCTTTTGTGCAAGGACATTGGTATCGATGGCATTGTGAAACACCACGTATTTATCAAATAAAAACTCCGTGGTAAAATTCAAAAGCATGTTAAGCACGGTTACCAGGTATTCATTCCATAGAAGCGTCTCCACCAGATAGCCTCCAAGAAGGGTGGAAACCGGCGTAAATACACAGTAATAGCCAAGCACCTTAAGCATGGCCACAGGTATGTTATTGGCGGCTTTAAAGGTATAGCGCCTGTTCAGCGTAAAGTTCCACAGAACCGACAGTACCAGCGCGATAATATAGCTGGACCTGTAGGGCAGGCGGAGCAGCTCGTTTAAAAGCGTAAAGCTGCCAATCTGTATAACGCCCGCACTTGCAGAAAAGAGCGTGAACTTTATTGTCCGCCACAGCTCCCTGCGCTGCTTTTTCTCCATAAGGGTACCTCCCATTCCATCGAATGCCTTAAATAGCTTTCCGCTTCCTTTTGTAAGGCTAATTAAGAAACCAATCCGTTTACAGCCGCCTTTTGTTATTTCTTAAGCACACTGCCGCAGCCAATCAATTTACCTGCCTCCGCCCTGCCGTTTGCCAGTACGTGAACGCCGTTTACAAAAACCTGCTCAATGCCCTCAGGCGCTTGAGGCAAATCCCCCTTAGCCTGTATCCTGTCAGGATCAAATACGGTTACATCCGCAAAATAGCCCTGTTTCAGATAGCCTCGCCTGTCAACTGAGAAACGATCCGCCGTTGCCCCGGTCATCTTTTGCTTCTTCAGAGAGCGGCGCAGGCTCCGCTGTATATTTCCGAAAAGAGCTTTTTGGGAAGGCATCCGGCCATTTTACGATAGGTTTTGTTCATATGGGACTGATCGTAATAGCCGTATAGCTGTGCCATATCGCACAGCGAAACAATGTTATTTCTTTTCCAGCGGCTTGCGTAGTCAAAGAAGGATTTTTGAAACTGAATGATTTCGCTGAGCTCCTTGGGTGACAGGCCTACGTTTTTACAGAAAACCTCCCTTACATACCGGGAGGTATAGCCTGTTTCACTTGCCAGCTCCGCTATGGAGACATTTCCGTTTTGGGCGAATATTTTGCCGGTGCAATAGCGTACAAGCCCCTGGGAAGCGTTTGGCCCGGACAGCCGTGTTATTAAATACCGGGACATCAGGTTGATTCTTTCTTCAAAGGAAAAGGCCTCTTCCATTTTATCCAGCAAGGGGTCTTTTTTGAGCACATCCATAAGAGGAATATCGCAAGCCATCAATTCCGCCGCATACACGTTTATGACGCTGGTCATCCTGCCGGGAAGAAAGCGCACACCAAAGGCACAGCCCTCCTCCGATATGGTAAAAACCTGCTTTTCCCGCAAACTGCGTTCAATGGTTTTTGTAACTCCGTTTTCACCGTATCGGAAAATAATATCCGCGCACCCGTCGGGAATGACACAGATTTTTGTTTCGGTTTTACTTTTTACAGAGAACTGGTAGAAATCCGAAACAATATTAAATAACGGGTGCCCGGCAGGCACAACATAGTTTCTGTAGTCCGGATACTGCTCAAACCCGGGCTGATAAGGCAGGTAGGCATAAGCGGAGGGGTCTGTCTTCTGCATGGTATCACCTTCATATCAGTAAAATCCATAAAAACATCTTTAAGCGATCCAAAAAGAGGCGATGAAATGCCTTTCATTGCCTCTTTGCAATTACATTATTCTAAATTCTAATTTATGCTCTATTGCTCTTGATTTGAGATTATCATAACGGTATTTCTCCCCTTTGTCAATTCTTCGGAGCAGCTTAAGCATACTCCGTTTTTTACTAGCTTTTTTATCGTCTCCCTGCTAGTGTTGTCATACAGCCTCAGTAAGGCCTCTGCCGCCCGCTTCCTTGAAATAAGGATTTATTCTTGTAACGGGAGGCTTCTCTAATTCGTCCATTAGCGTTAGTACCTATAGCTTAGAAACGCCATTTAAAAAAAATTATTCCAAAAGTGTTTCTTGTCAAAGAGGTTGCGGGCAAGAGCCCGCTTTAGATCAATAATCTTAAAGGAGGCGTCGATTTTGTTAACGCAGACTGACAGTAAAACCATGGCCTATGTTAATTTATTTGCCGTACTTGGAACCTTGGAAAACCTGTGCGAGCTGGTACCGGAAGCAAAAGCCCTTATTAAGGACACCCCTCCCATTTCCATCGGATTTGCCGTTAAAAATGGACCTTCGGCAACCCTGCGTTTTGAAAACGGCAGCTGCCGTATGGTTGAGGGATGTTCCTCCTGCAC
>JAEXPO010000620.1 GCA_023446675.1 Bacillota bacterium
GTACAGGACATCATAGACATGCTGTGACTGTAAAAATCGGGCTTTGAGCTCGATGGTGTTTTCACCCTGCTTAACATAGGAAAGGATATCGGTTTTTATAAAGGAAATGTCCTTATACCAGTCTTCACTGTTAAAGCTTACTTTTTCACCATTCACCGTCACCTCAAACTGATGGGGCTGCTCCATGACAAGGCTCAATCGGCCGAAGGATTCCGGCCGGCAGGCCACGGTAAAGGAAAAGCGCAGCTCCACGTCGCAGGGGCGGCGAAGATCCAAAAGCTCCTGCATCAGGTGTATAACGGCTTTCGGTGATTGCCATTCACCCTCGTCAATGCGATAGGCGCAAAAATCTATTGTCAGGAGGTTGTCATCCATGGCGCGGATATCCCAGTCGGTTCCTGCCAGGGTAAGAACCTGCTCAGCTTCCCTGTTTGTCAGGCTCTCAACTTCTCCTTCTTCATAAACCACAACAATACTCTGCATGGGAAGAAAAGAAAGCCTGGATTTGGTGGTTTCCCCGGTATAGGCGGCCGAAAGCACTTCGGATTCAAGAGTGTCCAGCTCCAGGCGGGTCGTCTTTACCTTGCCCGGCAGAACCAGTGTGACATCCTCAATAGCTTCACGGCTCATATTTACCATGTACAGGGCGGTTCCGCCATCGGGAAGCGCCACCTGGCAGCATCTGACAGGCAGAACCTCACGGCCGTCCTTCATAATATGAACCGGCTTTTCCAATACCTCTCCAAGGGCCTTCCACAACGCCTCCGGCGTATCTGCAAATACGGCTCTGTCCTTCAAGGCCAAAAGCTCGGAGCTGGCTTCCCCTTCACACAGGTAAGGCCATTGTCCCAGCCGCACAATGGGGCGGCCGGCTTGGTCTGCTGCCTTGACAAGCTCCAGCGTTGTGCGGTCAAGAGTGAGACTGTCAGCTATTACAACAGCGCCGTATTGGTAATTTCCTACCTGGATGCGTCCGTCGGGAAGCACCTTTCCATACCTTCTGAGAATAGTTTCATCCCCCAGATGGTAATCGATATGAGAACCGCCAAAAAGCTCCGTGGCGGCGGAAAAAGCACGATCCAGATCTGCAATTTCCTCGTTGTTGGTGCCGTCATAGCTTACCCAGCCGCTGTGCATGGGGTGTACAAGAAGCACATCAATGTACTTTTTGCCTGAACCCAGCATTTGTCCAAGCCTTGCCAGATAATCGTTAAAACGGTAATATTCATCATACCAGGTTTGCTGATAGTAGAGTGAGGGCGGATAATCCCGCTTGCGAAGCCCCCGGAGGGAATAGCCCTGAAGGTGCTGGCACATGAGATTGACGCCGTTGACATACTGCCATCCGGCAATCCAGCGCATTTCATCAAAGCTGACATCCCAGCCGCTCATAGCATAGCTTTCAGTAAGCACCTGCTCTTTTCCCAGCTGCTCGGCTACCGAGCCTACCTGCTTGGGAATCCGGGGATCGCTTACACTTCGGCGGAGTGAATCCACACCGGGAGTATGCATGAACTCATAAAAAGGCATGCCTCCCGCAGTACCGGTCATCTGGCTGTAAAGGCTTTCCTCCATCATCATGTGACCGGTCAGCTTGCAGCTGTGAGCCTCGCACCACTCACCTATTTGCTTCATATAAGCATTTACAAAAAGCTCGTTTACCAATGCCCAGAAATCGTGGCGTACCTTGCGGTAGCCCTCACAAGGCAGAAAAAGGGCGGGAAGCCTTCCCATCAAATCATAGCCGTAGCGCTCCAAAAAGGCCCCGGGCATGAGGTAAGACCATGGAATAGGCCCCTGGGCAAGCCGCGGCTCATCGGTAAAGAACCCGTAAAGCCCATTCTGCCCCAGCTCGAAGCGTTCGGCGTACTGGTCATGGGTGGATTCAAGAAAGGCAGCAATTACCTTTTCGTTAAGCACATCAATATAATGGGGTGAGCAGTTATGACTTATTTCAACATAATAGTCATAATCTCCCTCTAATTTTGCTTCCTTTACCGGTACACAGCAACCGTCCTTTTCTGTGAGTGCAAACACTCCTAAAAGAGCGTCGCCGGTTATGGCGTGCTCCGGAGTTTGAAGACGGCGAAAGCAAAGCCCGCGGGCATACACCCAATCCCCCAGCGCTGTGACCTTTCCCCCGGCAAAGCCGCTGGGCCAGCCCTCTTCGTCATACACCCACGGATGAAGCCCTACGGACTTGCCTGTTTCGATGCCAACCTGAATGCTTTCAAACCATGGCTCTTCCAGATATTCGGTTTGAAGGCCGCCACGGGCATGCATGAAATAGCCTCCCACGCCGCTTTTCTTCATAAGCTTGATCTGTCTTTGAAGCTCCTTTGACTCCAGCTTCTCGTTCCAGGACCAAAAAGGGATGGGCCGGTACTCCAGCTTGGGCTCTTTAAGTGTATCGGCCAGGCTTTGGCTTGCATTTTGATATTTCATGTAACTTAACGCTCCTTTATCTATGGTTAATACGGGTGCAAAACCTGTAGTCAAGAATCAGCCCTTTACAGGCTATCAGGTGCGCATGTAAAAATGGGCGAATTTTAACGGTGGTGATAAACCTCAACACCCATGTAATTACCCATAGCTTCCTCCAAAATATCCGCTACCTTGCCCCGAACGAAGCATACATGGTGTTCAAATCCATTTTTGCAGATATAGTTCATAAGGCTTTGGAGATTATCCACCTCGCAGAAGGCCACGCCGCCCTTTGTAGGCAGATGCTCGGAGCCAAAACGGCCTTCGCCCACATACATTTTCATTTTGCCTAAAACATCGTCGGTGGTCACACGGATATAGGTCATATCGCCGGGTGCAACCTGTCCCTTGCAGGCACCAAAGCAGTTTTCCTTGCCAAGGGTTGACCCCAGAACATCAAGGCATTCAATTTCCATGGGCGCATCAAAGAAGCTTTTGGGGAAATTGGAGCAGTGGAGGCTGATGCAGCTGTTACGCTGATCACGGATATTGTTGTTCCAATCCATAAGAGCAGGCGCGCTTCCTGCAGCAAGGTGGGCCGCAAGCATGGAAACGGCGCCGGTAACGTCACTTTCACAGGCCGAGGGCTTGCCCTTTTCGCCCATCATGCTCATGGACAGGCAGGTCGCGCAGCCATAATTATTTTCAACACTGTCCCAGCACTGGACAGTGGAGGCGTCGCAATCAAGATCCGTGACGAAATCCTCAATGGCCAGACACAGCTTAGCCTGAAGCTCAACCTTGTCGTCGGTTATAAAATCAGCCACCTTGCCATAAGCGCGAATTTCTTCCTTCTTGGCATCAATGGCAGCTTTGTCTGAATAATTGCGGGCTTTGAAAATAACCTCGCTCATATCCACTGTCTGAACGCTGATTTTATGCTTTTGCAGAATCTTTTCTGAAAAACGGACCGTGTTAAATGCAACAGGCCGGGCACCCAGCATGGCAATGCGCGATCCCTGAAGTCCGCCGACTACACGGCAAACCCCTGCAAAACGCACAAGGTCCGCAGTAAATTCCTCACTGTCGATAGGACATGTATGAAGGGTCGTATTGGTAAAACGGATACCTCTTTGATAGAGGTTATTGCAAAGGGATATTTTACCGCAGAACGCATCACGGCGATTGGCCATATCCAGCTTGTCAAAATCATCATCACAAGCCTGCACCAGTATGGGCACATCTAATTTTGCCAGTTCAATGGCTTCGGCAACGCCAAGCTCTTCGCCAAAATTGGGCAAAATACAGATGATACCGTCGATCTTATCCCGGTTTTTCGAGAACAGCTTTGCACAGGTACGCGCTTCTTCAAAGGAAACAACCGCACCATATTTGGTATCGTCCTCCCCTACCATAATGTAATCGAAACCAAGCTGTGTCAATTTGGCTGTGATTTGCTCACGTGCTGTTTTAACCAGGTGGCTGGGAAAGAATCCACGGGTGGTGACTATAACCCCAAAGGTTTGCTTTTTCATACTGCTCATACTCCTTTTTTATATTAAGGTGCAGGGTAATCTTATTTTATTTAATCCTGGAAAGGCTATTTTGAACCTGTCTCTGTTTCGCAAAGAACAAGAGCAACGGCCTTTTGCCATCCATCATAGAGGGCCTGGGCCTGGTTTTGCGGCATTTGAGTTTCATAACGAACGGCAGCTCTGCTTTTGTTCAGAGTGTTTTCTGTATATAAGCCTGCGGAAAGGCCTGCCGCAAATGCGGCTCCTGCTCCGGACAGCTCTTCCATACGGCTGGCGTCCACCGGCAGGCGTATGAGGTCGGTTTGAAACTGCATTAAAAAGCTGTCCCGGGTGGGGCCTCCGTCGGTACGAAGCACATGAAGGTCAACACCTGCCCTCTGGGCTGCTTTTACAACATCAGTAATCTGGTAGGCAATACACTCCTCAGCCGCACGGACAATATGGGCTTTTCCCGTTGTCCGGGACATTCCGCAAATCATGGCTCTGGCCTCGCTGTTCCAATAAGGAGCTCCAAGTCCGCTGTAGGCCGGCACCAAATAAACACCGTCCGTATCAGGTACGCTTCTGGCAAGGCTTTCCGCTTCCCTGGCACTGCCAATAAGCCCCAAGCTGTCCTTCAGCCAGCTAATGACCGCGCCGGTATAATTAATATTGCCCTCCAGCACATAATCTACTCGTCCGCCTATGCCCCAGGCAAGGCTGGTAACCAGAGCAGCATCACACACAGCCTTAGACCCCGTATTTATCATCACCGATGAGCCTGTTCCGTAGGTTGCTTTTCCATGGCCGGCAGTTATGCAGCCCTGTGCGAACAGCGCAGCGTGGCTGTCGCCCATCACGCCCCGTACGGGTATAGGCTTCTCAAATGCGCCTTCAAAGGTGCTTTCGCCGAAATAACCGTCACTGGGGCATACCTCAGGAAGGATTTCATAGGGAACGCCGAACCAATGGCACAGTTCTTCGTCCCATTTCAAGGTGTGAATATTAAACAATTGGGTGCGGCTTGCGTTGCTGTAATCTGTAGAATGACGGCCCGTCAGCCGGTAAAGCAGCCAGGCATCCATGGTTCCTGCAAAAAGCTGCTTATTCTCATAAGCTTTTTTGGCCTCAGGAACATTGTTCATTAACCAGCCGAACTTTGCTGCCGTAAAATAAGGTGACAGCCTGAGCCCCGTCTTATCCTTGACGACAGGGCCATATCCTTTGGCCTCAATGCTTTCACACAGCGCAGCGCCTCGGGCGCATTGCCATACTATGGCGTTGTATATGGGCTTACCGTCACTGGTCCACATAATTCCTGTTTCACGCTGGTTACTGATACCTGCCGCAACAACAGCATCTTGCGGTACATTATTTTCTGCAAGCAGCTGCTTTACTGTGAGAATGGTATTTTGGTAGATTTCCTGTCCGTCGTGTTCTACCCATCCGTGCTCGTTAACGATCTGCCGGTGTACAGTATCGCAGCGTGCTACAAGAGCACCCAACCTGTCAAACAGCAGCGCTTTAGTCCCGGAGGTGCTTTGGTCAATGGCCAGCACATATTTTTGCGCATTCACAGTGTATGCCGCCCTTCGTTTTAATAAATTTTTGAGTAATTTTAGTAAAATTTTATCATCAATTATTTAAAAGGTCAATAGAACTTTTAGATTGCAATACTCCATAATTAACCTTAATATCTTCTTATGTGAATAATAATAAGCTTTTCCATACAAACTCTATTTTACTAAACTATTATTGCTTTTATGCGGCAATTCGTGTATTGTTAAATCATATCAAATAGAACCAATGTTTAGGGAGGGGTAATGTGTCTGTTGTAAAGGATGTCGCCCGTAAAGCGGGCGTATCGCCAAGCACTGTCTCGCTTGTTCTCAATAACAAGCCCGGTATCAGCAGTTCCACTCGTCAGCGCGTCTTCCAGGCCATGGCCGAGCTGGGATATCAGGATTACACGCCAAATCGCGGCACTAAGAATATGCAGCGTTCCATTCAGTTCATACTCTATAAAAAGCATGGCCACGTTGTTGCCGACACACCGTTTTTCTCAAGTGTACTCGAAGGCGTGGAGGCCCAGGTGAAAAAGCATGGCTTCAGCCTGCTTATTACCTATATAAATGCCTCACATGGCGTTCGTGAGCCGCTTCAGCAAATTATGGACAGCGCATGCTCCGGTATTATTCTGCTGGCTACCGAAATGACTCACAATGATCTCCTTCCCTTCACCCGCACAGGCATCCCCCTGGTGGTTTTGGACAGCTACTTTGAAGAGATTACAGTGGACAGTGT
>JAEXPO010000672.1 GCA_023446675.1 Bacillota bacterium
TGCTTACCCTTAAGGGTGTGGTGGCCTTTTGCGCCATAGGCGGCTGGATGGGCTTTGCTGCCCTGAGCTGGGATTTATCTGCCCCGTTGGCCATTGCCCTTGCACTTGTTGCCGGCTACCTGGCTATGTACTTTATAGCGTGGACTGTAAAAACTCTCTTAAGGCTCCAGTCCAGCGGCAATGTCCTTACGGAAAACGCTCTTGGAAAGAAGGGCGAGGTGTATATCCGGATCCCTGCCGAAAGAAAGGGCAGGGGAAAAATTACTGTGCTTGTCCAGGAGCGGCTTTGCGAAATGGAAGCCGAGACGGAGAACCAGGCCGATATTGATACCGGAAAGCCCATTATTGTCACCGGCCTTACGGAGGGGAAAATCCTTTTGGTCATGCCGGAGGAAAATTCCCTCCAGGCCTAGGTGTACAATGGAAAACCGGTGTTAAAAAAATAATTAATAATCAGGAGGCTTGAAAATGACTTTTGAAACTATGATTCTCATTGTTGTTGTGGCAATACTGCTTCTTTCTATGTTTATCTTTGTGGTTTCCCGCTACCGCAAATGCCCCTCGGACAAAATCCTTGTGGTTTACGGAAAAGTGGGCTCGGGAAGTGACGGTACGGCTCTTTCCGCAAGATGTATTCATGGCGGCGCCGCTTTTATCTGGCCGGTAATACAGTCTTATGAATACCTGGATTTGACGCCCATGTCCATCAGCGTGGATCTTAAAAACGCATTGAGCCGTCAGAACATCCGTATTGACGTACCCTCTCGTTTTACCGTAGGTATCTCAACTGAGCAGGGTGTTATGCAGAATGCCGCCGAGCGTCTGCTTGGCCTCCAGCTCAATGAAATCCAGGAGCTGGCAAAGGATATTATTTTCGGACAGCTTCGTCTTGTTATTGCAACTATGGACATTGAGGAAATCAATACGGACAGAGATAAGTTTTTACAGGCTGTCTCCCAGAACGTTGAAACCGAGCTGAAGAAAATCGGTTTAAGGCTTATCAACGTAAACGTGACCGACATAAACGACGAGTCCGGCTACATTATAGCTCTGGGCCGGGAAGCTGCCGCAAAGGCTATCAACGATGCCAAGCAATCCGTTGCCGAGAAGGATAAGGATGGTGCCATCGGTGAAGCCAACGCTAAAAGGGAGCAGAGAATTCACGTTGCTGCTGCCGATTCGGAAGCCATTAAGGGTGAAAACGAAGCCGGTGCCCAGGTTGCTCTTTCCAATGCCGTACGTCGTGAGCGGGAAGCCGAGGCCTTGAAGCGTGCTACCGCAGCCGAAAAAATTCAGTCTGCCAAAGCCCTTGAGGAATCCTACCTGGCTGAGCAGCTGGCCGAATCCGCCCGTGCCGCCCGTGAAAAAGCAACTCAGGAAGCCGACGTTTTGGTTAGAGCTGAAATCCAAAAGCGTAAGCTGGAGCTGGAAGCAGAAGCCCAGGCGGAGCAGATTCGCCGCATGGCAAAGGGTGAAGCGGATGCTATTTACCTTAAAATGGAGGCTCAGGCCCGTGGTATGCAGGAGCTCCTTGTTAAGCAGGCCGCCGGTTTTGCCGATGTGGTTAAGGCCTCTGGAGGCGATGCTACGGCAGCAACACGCCTGATGATTGCCGATAAGCTTGAGGATCTCATGAAGATTCAGGTAGAGGCAGTGAAAAACATTAAAATCGACAAGGTTACGGTATGGGACGGCATGAACGGAAAAGACGGAAGTTCATCAACCTCGGGCTTTATTTCTAGCCTTATGAAGTCTGTTCCTCCTATGAATGAAATGTTTAAAATGGCCGGTATGGACCTGCCTGAGTATTTGGGCAAGGTAAACAAGGCTGATGCTCAGCCGGATACCGCTGCACAATCCCAATCCGAGAAACATTAATGCAACAGTTTGTAACAATTCTTTGAAGCACATTTTGGAGCCTGTTCTCCCGCAGAACAGGCTCTCTTTCAAGAACTGAGAGGCTTTTTGACCTTTCCGAAACTTCTTTGGCAAAACAGTTTGCCTCTTTTCTGTAATAAAAATTTAAAAATAACGATATAAAAGATGAACTTCTCAGGGGGATATTTCGTCTAATTCCTGGTATGCTTTTGCCAAATACATAAACTCAAGTTTATTCAAGTTTTTGGAGGCTTGTTTTAATGCTTATGAAAAAAATCGCCTGCCGGTTGATGTCCTTATCCTGCCTTACGGTTGCAGTGGCTTTGGCAGGATGCTCCATTCAATTCCCGCAGTCCGGCGTGCGTCATCTTTTTAATTTTGAGCGCAGAAACAGGAGCTACCTTGAAGTGGCTCCGGTGTTTGAAAATGGAATAGGAAAGGCCTTTACCGATGATAGCAGAGGAATACCCTCAATTTGCCTTACCGAAGAGGAAGCCTTTGAAGTAATAAGTCTGGAAGCACAGGGGGCAGGGATAAACTTTATACAAAACGCTCTGGAATTATCCGGCCTTCGCCTGCCGGACCTTTTGGAGAATCAAAGGATTATGCCCGGAAAAAATGCTGAGAGCTTTACATTGGACGGTTATGATGCGGAAAACAAAGTGGGTTTTGAGTTTGTGTCCCAGGAGGATATGAATAACTGGAGCTTGAAATCCACATCTCCGGATAAATTCAGTGAGCTTGCGGATACTCTGGCTCTGGCCTATTCCTTGAGCGAGGGGCTGGGGGATGTGGAGGGTAAAGGTACTGTGGCGGCCTTTTATGAGCCTGAAGTTAATTATTCCGAGGAAGAGTACCTATTGCTCAAGAAAACATGCCAGAATGATCCTGAAGCTCTTGCCCACAAGCTTAAGGAAATTGAAAAGGAATATCTGCGCATGCAGGTTCGTGATTTTTTAAACTGGCTTGGCGATTCCTCACCTTCGGGTTGAATCATACAGGTTTTCGTAATAGAATAACGGAAGAAGCCTGTTTACTTTTAAAATCGATGGGGATGGGGGGAGATCTTATTAAAACACTCATTTGGGCTCATCGGGGAGCTTCAGCCTATGCTCCCGAAAATACCATGGAAGCCTTTGCGCTTGCTCATAAAATGGGAGCTGACGGCCTGGAGCTGGATATTCATTTAACTTCCGACGGACATGTTGTTGTTGCCCACGATGAAACCCTGGAGCGCTGCTCCAACGGCAGGGGCAAAATTCACGACTATACGCTGGAAGAGCTTAAGAAGCTTGATTTTTCAGGCGGCAAGCCCGGCTTCTCAGGAATTAAGATACCTACTCTGGAGGAAGTGCTCGATTTTGCCAGATCCGCCTCCCTGGCCGTTAATATTGAAATAAAGTCGGAGCACGTTTTGTATGAGGGAATAGAAGCCAAGGCAAAAAACCTTGTGGCCGCAGCGGGTATGAAGGAGCGTGTTATCTATTCCTCCTTTAATCACTACAGCCTCATGATCTTAAGGTCCTGCGAGCCTGCGGCACCCATCGGCCTTCTTTATATGGAAGCCATGGTGGACCCTTATGTATACGCCCTTCATCTCAATGCCAATGCCATACATCCCTATTATCCCACCCTGCGGGTACCTCAGGTTATTGGAGGCTGCAAGGGACGAGGGCTTCGTATAAATGCCTGGACCGTTGATCATCCTGAGCATATAGGCTGGCTTTTAAAGGAAGAGATTGACGGAATTATAACGAATAAGCCGGATATTGCCGTAGCTCTCAGAAAAGAAACGCAGAAGGCCTAGCGGGGCAGAAGGGCTGTTGGGCATGCAAGTGCTCAAAGTATTCGCATTTTTATATGAAGCAATTGAGGAGCATGATAGTCATGAAATATACGGAAGAGCTGATTCTGGCGCTGGAGGGATTAACCCTTTGGCGTCCTCTTTTAAAGGAACCCCTGATTGAAAGCTTTCATCATTTAATTGGAAGCCTGTCGGCAAAGGAGCCGGAGCTTTGTGATTTTATTGGCAATTACGGCCAATTTATAAACCTGTTGTTAGGCAGGGAGCCCCATGGCACTTTCAAGGCCTGTATCGCCCAGCTTGTGATTTATAGTGAGAATACCCTCGGAGAGCGTATTGATGCGTTAAAAGGAGAGCCTCTGCCAGAGGTTTTGCTTAAGGCTTCGGCGCTGGACTTAAAGGCGTTATCTCAAATGGCGGACTTGGATCCCGAAGACTTAAAAAAAGCCGCAGTGGAATGCTTTTCAACACAGGGGCGGGCAAAGGCGCTCATTGAGGCTTTGCCAAATTGGTCAACGGATTGGGATGCCAAGGACAAAGAACGGTTTCCTGATGAGCTGTTTCATCCCCGGCTGAGCTTTTATCAGCAGGCGGAAGCTCTTGCCCGCTTTCATGCCCGCAACGGGTCCGGCGCTTTTGCAAGGTACCGGGCTTTTATCTGGGAAAGAGCAGGCTCAAACGGGCGTCTTTCGGGGATCCAATCTCCCGATCCGGTGGAGCTGGAGGACTTTATTGGCTACGAACAGCAGCGCAAGCTTTTAATAGACAATACGCTACAGTTTCTGCGCGGCCTTCCGGCCAATAATATCCTGCTCTACGGCGACAGAGGAACCGGGAAATCGGCTTCTGTAAAGGCTTTGCTGAATGCTTTCGGAGAACAGGGGCTGCGGATGA
>JAEXPO010000058.1 GCA_023446675.1 Bacillota bacterium
CAGAGCTCCTCACTCTGACATCCGGCTTCCTTCAGATTCCGCCTCGCGACGGACACCCTTGCCTTCGGCTAACGCTTCCTACTACCGAGTGCGTAGCGGACTTTCACCGCCAAGTTATCGCCCATGCCGGGCGCACCACAAAAAATGGCGAGGAGAATAGCTCTCCCCGCCGTTTACGCGAGCTTCAAATCCCAAGTGTTCCTATGATTCATTCATCAAGCCTGGGGTGAATTTTTATCCTGCTTGGACTTTTTCTTGCTGTCCTGCTTCTTATTGTTGTTGTTTGCATTGTTCTGTTCAGCCATGATCCTTTCCTCCTCCACTAAGTAATAAGCTTTCCCAGAGGTTTAAACCCATAGGATTAGTCCTTATTATGGATGAAGTTTATAGAAATATTCATGGTCTGTTACCAATTTTCATAGTGAATTTTACTTTCGTCAAAGCGATCTCTGACAGTTCTGTCCTCCACCTTGCAGCCAATGACAACAAGCCCTATGGGTAAGATATGAGCTGGAAGGCTTACAGTTTGGCTAACGGTATTTACAAGCTTTTTAATAGGGTGAACACCGCACCATACAGCTCCCAAGCCAAGGCCGTTGACTGCGATAAGCATATTCTCAATAGCTGCGGAGCAGTCCTCCACAAGGAAGCCCACCTCGGATTGCTTTTTCGTATCCCCGCAGACCACAAGGCATACATCTGCTGTCTCCAGCATTTTAGTATAGGGATGAACCGCCATGATTTCCTCAAACTTTTTTCTGTCACGCACAACCACAAAATGCCAGGGCTGACGATTGTGGGCGGAGGGAGCGTGAAACCCGGCTTTTAAAACCTCCTGCAGCGCCCCGTCAGTTATTTTTTCGCCTGTAAATTTGCGTATGCTTCTTCTTGTAAGAATGGCTTCCATAAAATCCATAAACAAGCTCTCCTTTCATCTTTCCCATTACACGGACTAAACCGATTCCTCGCTTCCCGGCAGACAATCCTTTAAATAATGGGCTTTTAGATTTTCCGGGAAGATTTCCATATAGATTTCATCAAAGTAACGCCCATTAATAAAGCAGGAGCGGGAGCGCCTTCCGAATTCCCTGAAGCCCACTTTCTCATAACACTTAAATGCCGCTTTATTAAAGGAAAAAAGCTTAAGCATAATATTATTCAGATTAAGTACCTTAAAACCATATTCCACAAGGAGAGAAATGGCTTCGTTGCCATAGCCCTTTCCTCTGTTAGCCTCTTCTCCAATAAAAATACCCAATGTGGCCGTTCTAAAGCTAGGGTTAATTTCCATAAGAGAGCAATTGCCCAAAAGGACATTGTCCTCACTTCGTACAATGGCATAATTATGCCCTGATTTTGACATGTTCTCCAGAAACGCCTTTTCAGCAGGGAGGCTGTAAACATTGGAAGCTGTCCCCAGGTTTGCTGAGACGGTCAGATCATTCACCCAGTGTGTATACTGGACGGCATCATCAGGATTTATAGGAGAAAGGTAAACCCGTTTGCCAGGTATTTTTTTAAAGTAATGCATAGCATACTCTCCTTCATCAAGCTTTCTTTTATTATTTCCATACGCTCTCCTTTTCAAATCAAATTGTATCATGGAGAGCCTATGAAGAGACGACTTTAATTTTTATTTCCGCGGCCTTTGAATTTAAGAGTAATTGAAATCCCAGAGCCTGAAATCCGGGTACATGGTTAAATAAACGCTCCTCTTGTTCAAGAATTATACCGGAAGGGGACGTGATCATTACCTCAAAGCCGTCTTTTTTTACGGCATACCCGTTTTCAATAGGAGTTACCTGCTCATTCTCACGGGAAATAAGCGGAATATAGGCCACGGGCTTCCAGTCATCAGCTGCACCGTCATTTCTTAGTGCATAGCGGAGGATAACCGTGTCTTCGTCAAAGAGGTATTCGGCTTCAAATTCGGTTCTGCCCTGAGGCGGATCGCCTCCCATGCCATCGGTAATTCGCCCTGAAGCATGATAATGTCCGGGGCCGACTCTTGAAACCCTGGCCGTTCTGTCAAGAATACTGGCATATACCGTCTTTGTCCCTGCAAGCTCTATCCGGGGGGTTAAAGGTGTGTCTTTGTTATTTTTATGCCGCTGGGTGTTGGTTATTTCATACCGTTTGTACCGGGTCATGCTTGACACCAGAAGGGGTCCTGCTTTTTTATGGTAAAGAAGGCTCAGCGCTCCTCCCGAGGGGTGGGACAATTGCTTTTCACCGGCATCACTTCCGGTGATGGTAGCCCGCCATTGAGCGGATGAATAAAGATGGGTATCCATTTCAGGAAAATATTTTTCAAAGTCTTTTTCGTAAAAAGTACCGTCCCGTTTTATGTCCTCTCCCTCAAGCACAGGATGTTCCTCCAGCCATTCAAGAGCCGTTACCAGGCCCTCGGCATGGGTAAAGGCATGATGAATGCAGGGAGCCTCTTTTTGGATTGGCAAATCCCTGCCGCCGTACAGGAGATTATGAGGGGTACAGGCCTTCATATATTCAAAATTACGAAATGCTGCTTCCTTAAGAAGCCCATTACGCCGGCCCAGTATAATAAAAGCGGGCATACAGCCGTCAGAGGTACGGCTTCCCCAGTAGGTCCACTTGTCCATTCGGGTGGAGCAGCTTAAATCCCAGCCTCCGTCAGGAAGGGCAAAATACAGATGTGCCAGTGCAATTTTCTCCGCCCGTGCTAAAAGCTCCTCATCCTCAGTTGACAGTGCATACAAAACCAGAAAATTCAGGCTTTCCTCAACATTATAGCCAATATCCACCGGGCTGCAGCCTTTAGGCGACACCTCCGACCAGGCCTTTCCGCCTTCACCGGCAATAAGGCCGTTGGGTGTTATGGAGGTTAGGAACTGCTTAACATAAAGCTTTGCTTTATCCCTGCAGGCTCTGTTGTTTCTCACCTTGCCCCCTAATTCCAGGGCATAGGCCGTACCGATGAGGTAATTGATATTGCCGTGACAGGGATCAAAATGATTGTACAGAAAGGACAGGCCCCCATCCGCTTTTTTAAGTATTTTTTGTCTTGTAGCCTCGGGAAGCACAGAACCATACCTGCTTAAAGCCTTTAAAAGCGCCACGGTAGAAAAGGCTGTGGTGCCCCTCCATTCATTGGAGGTATCGTTGACAAAGCCGCCGTCCGGACAGGACACATGGTCCGACCAGTCGATGAGGTATTGAGCCGTTCGGATATATTTTTCATTTCCTGTTTTCGAAGCGGCATAGAGTAAGGGATGAATGGCACCGAAGCACCTTCCGTGAATTGCGGAGCAAGCGGGGCAGATAAGTCCCCCATGTATTCCTTTTACGGGAATGTCCGTTATTTGATGCTCAACCAAGCCGTCGCACCATCGAATAAGCAGATCCAGATATT
>JAEXPO010000238.1 GCA_023446675.1 Bacillota bacterium
GCATTCATGTATGGACGCAATAGGGGGGAGCAACCCCAGAATATGCCAAATGAATATCCCCGAATTCGTAATTCTATGGGAAGGCCTTCGGCACCCTACTGGTATGTAAGAAGTGACAGGCTTTCCCATCCGGTTGCCCTTATTTATGACAAGAGTCGGGTAAGGGGGCTTCACGCCCAGCCATACTTTGTTAATGAAAAGGGTGAATTTAGACAATATGCCGGTTTTTATTGCTCAATCGACGGGGTTGTAGGCTATACACTGGGATATGAAAATGCACCGTGGCTCTTTGTAAAGTCAAAGCTGGTTGAGGACAGAAAGCCTCTGGGCGATAATTGCTTTACACTTGAAGCGAATGAAACGGTTGAGTTTGACATTTATGTATATGAGTATCCGGCCGAGAATGAGCTGGGTGTTAACCTGGCTATTGAGGATACGTATTCTTTTTACCATCAACCGCCGCGGAAAGGCAGCTCGGTTCAGCAGGCCGCGGCAGATATAGCCCAGGCGGTTTCAAAATATGCATGGAACGAGGATGTAAGGCAATATTCAGGATTTGTTTTTGACGACGGGGAGTTGACGCGGCGGCCGCTCTACTCCTTGACTTGGACAAATGGCTTATCCGTTGCAGTACCCTTGTTAATGGCATCGTTTAGGCTGGATAATGCGGAAATGAAGAGACAAGCGCTGAGCTTCATTGATAATGCCGTAAGCAATAGTATGAATGCTGCGTCCGGTCTGCCTTTCGGTGCGTCTGACGGAAAAAGCTGGAGTAATGTGGGCTGGTGGTTTGATGGAATGCATATACGAGGCCATTCCGGTTATTTGACAGGACAAGCCTGTTATTACCTGCTAAAAGCCTATGAATATGAAAAGCTTGCCGGCATTGAGCATTTGGACTGGCTGGCGTTTGCAGGAAAAATCATAGTCAAGGCCGAATCGGAAAAAAACAGTAACTATGAATACCCTGTTATATTCTCTGAAATAACGGGAGCGGGATTGGAGTACGACGCATTCGGCGGGGTATGGTGCCTTGCGGCATCGGCCTACTATACTTATTTGGTGCGTGCAGAGATGGTAGCGCCGGATTCTGCGTCGGAATCTGCGTCGGATCTTACAGAAGGGCTGTTAAAGAGCGAACGTCATTACTATAATGCCTTTGTTTCAAAAATGGAGTGCTACGGTTCCCCTCTCGACACCAGCAAAGCAACGGATTCCGAGGGAATACTGGCATACATACGTGCCGTTCGTTATTTATATGAGATTACAAGGGACGAAATGTTCTTAAGCCATATGAGAGATGCTTTATGCTATGAGTTCAGCTTTAAGTTTGGCTATAATTCGCCTATAAAAACACCGCCGCTTAGCACACTTAACTGGTCAAGCAGCGGCGGCAGCGTTACTTCTGTATGCAATCCGCATATTCATCCCATGTCAAGCTCGATCATTGATGAAATGCTGTTTTATCTGGAGCATCGGGAAGACGGTTATATCCGCTCGCGTTTAAATGATACCATAGGTTGGAGCTGCCAAACATACAATCGTTACGACAAGGAGTTTGATTTTGGATTTAAGGGTTGGCTGTCGGAAAGGTTCTGCTACAGCGAAGGATTGCTGACACAGCAGTATCCGGACGGCTCGCCGGCCAGCACCTGGTTTTGTCTGATGCCTTGGGCGGCAGGTAGTATTGTTGAAGGTTTATGTGGTAAAATATGGACTAAAATTAAGGGGGAGTGAAAGCATGACCGAAAGTGTAACCAGTAGCGTGGTAAAAAGGCGGAAGGCGGTTATCTATCTCAAACGATGGTGGACCTTGTATTTGATGTTATTGCTGCCGATCATTTATTTTTTGGTGTTCAAGTATGCGCCTATTGCCAATATACTTGTGGCATTCAAAAATTATAACATTACAAAAACCGTGTGGGAAATGGACTGGGCAAAAAATAACGGGTTGGAGCATTTTATAGCGGCCTTTAAAAACAGGGATTTCCTTTTTGCCTTGCGTAATACGGTGGTATTAAATTTGCTTGATTTGATAATGGGTTTTCCGGCGCCAATCCTTCTTGCCCTGATACTTAATGAGGTTACGTTTAAACCTTTAAAACGGGTGACGCAGACTATTGCGTACATGCCTCACTTTCTGTCTTGGGTTATTATATCCGGGCTTGCGGTACAGCTTCTGGCGCCAACGACGGGACTTCTGAACATGTTTCTTATGAAAATGGGCTTCGATCCGGTTCCTTTTCTAAATGACAAAACCCATTGGGTGTTTACCTACATTTTCCTCGGGATCTGGCAGAGTGTGGGATGGAATACCATCATCTACCTCGCTGCCATTACAAGTATTAATCCGGAGTATTATGAGGCGGCCAGCGTGGATGGTGCAGGCAGGTTCAGGAAGATGTGGCACATAACTCTGCCAGGCATCCGTTCTACTGTAGTCATACTGTTTATACTTGCCTTGGGAAATATTCTGGGAAGCGGCTTTGACAGGCCATACGCCCTGCTGAACCCGCTTGTCAAGGACGTGGGTAATGTGCTTTCAACCTTCATCTATACCTACGGTATCCGAAGTGGCAAGGTCGCGATGACTACCGCCGTAGGGCTGTTTCAATCGGTTGTCAGTGTTATATTCGTGCTGACCGCCAATAAACTTGCTCGCCAAGTTGGTGAGCGCGGACTTTGGTAAGGGGGTTACATAAATGATAAAGTCTAAATCACAAAAAGCTGGCGACTGGGTAATTGCCCTCTTCTGCATTATACTTATGCTGATATGCGTGCTGCCACTGATTACGGTGCTCGCGCGGTCACTATCCTCGGCCACCGCGTTAATAAAGGGTAAGGTATGGCTATGGCCTGTCGAATTTAACCTGAACGCATACGCAACGGTTCTGGGAGACAGCCGTTACCCGCGGAGCTTATTATGGACGGCCTTTCTGACCTTATGCGGAACCTCCCTTTCCTTGCTAATGACCGCGCTGTGCGCTTTTCCCCTTATCTATCCCCAATTGAAGGGGCGAAGCTTTTTTAATGGAGCTATCCTGTTTACCATGTACTTCAGCGCAGGCACGATACCGTCCTTCTTATTGATTAAAAGCCTGAATTTGCTCAACAATCCACTGGTACTGGTGCTTCCTAGCTGTTTGTCCGTCTTCAATATGCTTATCATGCGAAACTTCTTCTACGGCATACCCGACAGCATGCGTGAGAGCGCGGAGCTGGACGGCGCGGGGCCATTCCGAACACTTATAAATATTTACCTTCCAATGTCCATGCCTGTCATTGCCACTCTGGCATTGTTTTATGCGGTGGGCCGATGGAACGGCTATTCCGATGCGCTGATGTACATAAACAGCGAGAATCGAGATTTGTACCCAATCCAGATGCTGCTTTATCAAATGCTGAACAGCTCCCAGGGCGTGGATGCGGCGCAGCAGGAAAGCATCCCCGGTGTAGCTGAAACCATCAAATCGGCGGCAGTCATGTTTGCCACAATCCCCATTTTGTGTATTTATCCCTGGCTCCAGAGGTATTTTATTGCAGGCGTTACTCTTGGAGCTGAGAAAGGCTGATAGCTATTGATACCCATTAATTTTATTTATAAAAAGGAGGACTGTTCAAATGAAATTGAAAAGGATCATCGCCGCACTTTCAGCGCTTGTAATAGCGTCAGGCGCAATGAGCGCATGTGGCAGCAGTGAAACTAATTCCAACACACCAACGCCGTCACCAACGGCTACGGTTAGCAGCGAGCCTACCCCTGCTGCGGTTACGGGTGAACTGTCTCAGGCATTTCTGGACGAGCATGGCCTGGAATATGTCCCGGAAAAAGACACCTACCGTTTCAAAGAAACCCGGACTATTTCCGTTGAAGTGTTTGATCGGGGACTTGACAACGGCAAAACAAAGCCGGAGGACAATGAATGGGCAAAGTGGATTCAGCAGGGCGTGCTGGACGAGCACAACATAAAGGTAGAATTCCATCCCGTTGACCGCTGGGATGAGGGGAACCAGATCAACAACCTGCTAGCTGCCGGAAGTGCGCCGGACATATGCTACTCCTATGATTATTCCACAGTTATAAACTATGGAAATATGGGCGCAATTGTTGACCTTGCTCCCTATTTTGCAGAGGAAAATCCCACAAACAAAGCCATCTGGAGCTGGCTGGGCGATACGTTCATCAACTGGGACAAAAACCCCGATACGGGCGTGGTATGGGCCATTGAAAGCAAGCGTGCCGAGGTTGCCAGCGTAAACACCTTTGTCCGTTCCGATTGGCTTAAGA
>JAEXPO010000157.1 GCA_023446675.1 Bacillota bacterium
GAGAGCGGCTGCCAAGATTACCTATTCTCAGGCCTCTCCCCACTGGGGCTGGATTGTTACTGCAGGCTCCTATATGAGTGACTTCAACGAAGGCTCCAATTATATTCTGTATATTCTGGCTGTTATCTCAGTTATCATGCTTTTTGCGGGTATTCTTATGACCTCCCTGTTCGTTCGCCATGTTACAAAGCCCGTAAAACTTATAGACAGCGGCCTCCGACAGGTTTCCGACGGCAATTTCGCCGTTGAAGCCCTGAAAATCAAGAGCAGGGATGAAACCGGATCCCTGGGCGAATCCTTTAACCGGATGCTGGAAAACATGAGAAGCCTGGTTCATTCGGTTAAGAGCTCTGCGGGAGCGGTATCGGAGCATTCCAACACCCTGGCCGCCATTACAAAGGAGTCCACTCTAACTATAGGCGATGTTTCAAAAACCGTTCAGGAAGTGGCGGTTGCCGTAGGTGAGGAAGCGCTTTGCGCAGAACGAATTGCCGAGGGTATGGAACAGCTTTCCGAAAGAATTGAAACGGTTACCTCCTCCTCTCAAAGGATGGACAGGCTGGCAAAGGAAGCCCACAATCAAAGCGGCAAGGGGCTTACCGCAGTGGCGTCTCTTGTAAAGGCCAATGATGAAAGCCTGCGTTTTTCCGGACAAATCGGCGAAGCCATCGGCCAGATGAATACCAGTACCGGAAAAATCCATATCATTACCGAAACCATTACCGAAATTTCGGAGCAAACCCATATGCTGGCCCTTAACGCTTCAATTGAAGCGGCCCGGGCAGGAACCTCCGGACGGGGCTTTGCCGTGGTGGCCGATGAAATCCGCAAGCTTGCGGAACAGTCCTCTCAGGCGGTTAACGAAATTAAAGCCATTATCCATGAAATCAATAATTACTCCGAAACCTCGGCTAAAACCATGGAGCAGTCGGACAGGGTGTTCAATGAGCAGCACGAGGCCGTGGAAACAGCAAAGGTTGTTTTTAACGAGATTTTAGCCGCAGTGGCAAACCTTTTGGGCATTGTGGGCGAAATCAGCTCCGACAGTCTTAGAATGAAGGACCTAAAGGACAGCATATCCAATACGGTTCTTGAAATATCCGCTTCCACCCAGCAAAATTCAGCCAGCTCCCAGGAAGTAGCTTCCTCCACAGAGGAGCAGCTTGCCGCCATTGAACAGATCGCAGCCAGCGCAGGGGAGCTTAAAAACCTGTCCGCGGATCTTGGACAGGTTCTTGACAGGTTCAGGGTTTAGCACCTGCCTGTAAGCAGAATGCCTGTAAGCAGAAGCTCCGGGTATTTCATAAAAACGGATTTTACAAACCCACTTTTTACTGTTATGTAAAAAGTGAAAGCAGGAGCCGGGTCAGGTAGGGGTAGAGCATCAGCACGCTGATATACCGCATAAGGTGTACCGACAGGACCTTTACCGAATCGGCTCCCGCCTGATCCGCAAGAATGGTCATATCTCCCAGGCCTCCCGACGCGGAAGCATACAGGGCGGTTACCCCGTCCATCCGGGCAAACCGGCTGAGCAGCGCGGCTGCAGCCAGATTAAAGACAATATAGCCCGCCATGACGGGGAAAATAACGGGCAATAGCCGGCTCATACCGGTCATTTGCTCAATGTCCATTTTAAGTCCAATGACAAGTCCGGCAAAAATTTGCACCACCAGACTCATTTTTCTAGGCAGGTAGACCCTGTCTGTTTTTATGTGGTAGGCTGCACAGGCAATCATGGAGAAGGTAATGGCCCCTGCGGGGATTTTAAGCAGCCTTCCGGCAATGCCGGCGGACAGGCCGACTGCCAGAGTCAGCAGCATAGGTTTAATGTTTTTTCGGGACACATCCCGGTCTTCTTTGTGGGGGCATCTATCCTTTTGGGATAAAAGCTTTTCATTGTCCGGCGGGGAAGCCGTTTCACTCATTTCAACGGGCTTGCCGTCAGGTGTACTTATGTGGGCCGCAACAGGTTCCTTTACAAAACAGGAATCAATATCCTTCTTTCTCATTTTCAAGGTTATTCTTTTTATGAGAGCAGGCATAAGCATAACGACGGCTACGATGCGGCTGACCTGCATTATGGCAACGGTTGCGGGATCTGCCCCCATTTCAAGAGCTATAAGGGACATATCTGCAATTCCTCCAGGAGCAGTTGAAAAAAGAGCGGTTGCCGGATCCATGGAGGAAAAGCGTACAATAAGAAAACTGACAAGGGTACTGAAAAGGCACATACAAAGGGAAAGGAGCACTCCTGCCTTAACGCTTTTTAACATATCCAGCGCTTCCCGCTTGCCTATTTTCGCACCCATATAAGCACCGGTAAGACATTGCAGAACGACTGCGGTTTGAGAGGGAAAGGCTGCTTTGCCTGTTAATAGATTGAAAGCGGCCACAGCCAGCATAGAACCGATAAGCGCGCCTGCCGGCATTTTGATTTTAATTCCGAGCCAGCCGCCGGAAAAAGCTGCTGCCAATGTTGCAAGATAATATCCCATTATAAAACCCTTCAAAGAATTGATTAACCCTGTTTGGCAGGCTTAACGCCTGTCTTGCGGTTTATCTCGTGTCGATTTATTCGGCATTTACAGGCCCTTTCCATTATATAAAAGTATCCTATTTTTAACAACCCAAAGAATTTTCAGACCTTTGTAGCTTTTCAAAGCCTTGCAGGGTATTACTCATAGAAGGAGGATTTAACCTATGGATGAACGATCATTGCGTACGGATGATCGGGCGGAGGCTATCATTCGCCACTACTCCGACATGGTCTATCGCCTGGCTTTTTCCAACATGCGGAATAAAAGTGATGCGGAGGACATTTATCAGGAAGTGTTTTACCGCTATATCCGCAAGAAGCCCCAGTTTTCTTCGGAGGAGCACGGTAAAGCCTGGTTTATCAAAGTGACTGTTAACTGCTGTAAAAAATGGGTGACCGCATCATTTAGAAGAAAGAGCCAGCCCCTGGACGAGTCCCTCGTGTTTAATACCAGGGAGGAAAATCAGCTTTTTTGGGTTCTGGAGAAGTTGCCAATGAAATACCGGGCTGTCATACATCTTTTTTACTATGAGGATTTAAGTATTGACGCTATCAGCAAGGCTCTTAATCAAAAGCCCTCTGCCGTAAGAACCCGGCTTACCCGGGCCCGGTGCAGGCTAAGAGAAATTTTAAAGGAGGATGATTATGTTTAAAGAAACCTACAGGGACCTTAATGATCAAATACATCCCGATGAAGCTCTTATCAAAAAAGCAGTGGATGAAGCTGTCCGTTTTTCATCAAAAGGCGCTCGCTCCGGCCTTTATATACGCCGCTTTGCAGCTGCCTCCGTCTTGCTGGCCGTTCTTGCCCTTACCGCTACCCCCATTCTTGCAGCCCGCGTTCCGATTGTTTATGAGCTTATGTCC
>JAEXPO010000171.1 GCA_023446675.1 Bacillota bacterium
ATTAAGCGCTTTGCCACCTTTGTAAGCCGTTATAGGGGCGAGGGCTATAAAGCGGATATCGAGAAATTCCCTATCAGCGACAGAATCACCCTTTACAATATTCAGCCTCCCTGCGGCAGCAATACCTATGTGCTTGAGAGCCCGTCGGAGCTGCTTTTGGTGGATACAGGCTATACCCTATACGGCGATGAGCTGACGCATGTGCTTGAAACTCTTTTTCCGGGCTTTTCCGAAAGAGCCGGAAGAATTTATGTCACCCACGCCGATATGGATCATTGCGGGCTTCTGGAACGTTTCCGGCAAATGCCTGTTTTCGTTAACCGGAAGAGTGCTGAGAACTTAAAAAGGCAGAGGCTGGGACTGCCCGATTTCAGAGAAGACAGACCCCTTGGCATGGGCTACAGTAAGCTGAGCCGGATTATTACCGGCTATGTGCCCGCATCGGAGGAACGCTTAAGCTATATTGACGATGAGAGCACCCCTGAAAATCATGAGGAGCTTATTCTTCTTGGCTCCTTTTCCATGGAGGATATGGAATTTGAGGTTATGGAGGGAAGCGGGGGGCACCTGGACGGGGAAATGATCTTTGTGTGCCGCCGCTTCGGAGTGGTCTTTACCGGAGACAATCTGGTGAATATCAGCGGCTTTTCCGCCGAACGTGCGGAGTTCAACGCGCTTGCCCCCTATCTCTTGCGAAGCGTCAACAAGGATTCCCGCAAGGCCACCCATATGAGGCATAGAATTATTGAAATGGTGGAAAAGATAGAGGCGGAAAATAAAAAGCCATGCCTTATCTGCGGGGGCCATGGTCCGGTTTCCGTTTTATCCTCGGGTAAGCTGAAACGTCCTTCACAACTGAATTTGACCTCGGAACAGCCTTTATAGCTACAGGCTTTCTCTTGACAGGAAGCATCAACTGTTATATGTTTGATATAACAGTTGATGCTTCTGTATTGTACAGCGTAAAAGCTGGATTGAAGGGAGAAGGTAAAGGCTATGCTGAAATTGGCCAATGTATCAAAAAGCTATTCCAAAGGAAAGGTTAAAGCAGTGGACAATATCTCGCTGGAGGTAAGGAAGGGTGAGATATTTGGTTTTCTCGGGCCCAACGGAGCAGGGAAGCCCACCCCGCTTAAGATGATAACAGGCATTTTGCCTGTTGACGAAGGCGACATTACCATTCAGGGCCTGAGTATAAAAAAGCAGCCTCTGGAGGCTAAATTTCACATGGGCTTTGTGCCGGATACCCATGATATTTATGACTGCCTGACCGGAATGGAATACTTGAATTTCATTGCCGATTGCTACGAGGTGCCTTCGGATAAACGAAAGGCGGCTGCGGAAAAATACCTTGATATTTTTGAATTAAAGGATGCAATTGGTCAGCCTGTTAAAAGCTATTCCCATGGAATGAAGCAGAAGCTCATATTAACCGGAGCCCTCCTTCATAACCCGCCCCTATGGATACTGGATGAGCCTTTAACGGGTCTGGATCCCAAGGCAGCCCACTTTTTAAAGGAGGAAATGCAAAAGCACTGTGAGCGGGGCAATACGGTGTTTTTCTCCACCCATGTGCTGGATGTGGCCGAAAAGCTATGCCATCGCATCGGTATCATCAATAAAGGAAAAATCATTGCGGTAGGAACCATGGAGGAACTGCGCCGTTCCAGCAGCACCTCCCTTGAAAACATCTTCCTGAACCTTACGGAAAACGGGGGTGAGGGCCTATGATGAAGTTTTGGCGTCTTGTCGGGCTGCAGCTTAATGTACGCTATCGCTTTTCTTATGCCCGCTACAATCTGAAAAAGGATAAGAAAGCAAGATGGAAGGCTCTTGGAATCGGCCTTGTGGCGCTTTTGGCCTTGGCTGAGCTTCTGGGCCTTTACACCTACCTTCTCGCAAAAATTTATGAGGGTGCGGCAGGTGCCGGCATGCCTGAAATCCTTCTCACCCAGGCCGCTGTTCTTACCGGAGTTATCATCCTGTTTTTCGGTGTCTTTTATATCCTGGGGACTCTTTTCCTGGCAAAGGACATTGAGCTGCTGTCCGCCCTGCCTATTAAATCGGGACACATTTTTCTGTCAAAATTTATTCTTGTTCTTACAGGAGAGTATATTCCGGCCTTTCTTCTGATGCTGCCGCCGGTTATTATTTACGGAATCGGAGAGGCAAAGGGCCTTCTTTACTATCTTATTGCGCTTATATGCATTCTGTTTCTGCCCATTGTGCCTTTAATCGTCTCATCCCTGCTATCCCTTTTCCTCATGGGGGTGGTAAGCCGTGGGAAAAGACGGGACCTTTTAACAATGGCAGGTGGAATGGTGCTTATTTTAATTGTTGTGGCCGGCCAATTTTTCCTTGCAAGCCGAATCCCCGAGGACCCGGTTAAGCTTATGGAGCTTCTTTTAAGCTCGTCCCGGGAAATGGTGGCCTTTACGGGACGCATTTTTCCTCCGGGTGTCTGGATAACGGAGGCCCTTGCACGAAGCGGCGGGGAAAGCCTTATGAATTTATTTTATCTGTTAGCCGTTTCCTTAGTCGCACTGGCCCTTGTGTATGCTCTGGCTTCGCGGATTTACAGAAATGGGGCTGTAGCCTCCCTTGAAACCCAAAAGCGCGGCGTAACGAAAAAGGTGTCCTACAGCTCCGGCTCCCAATGGTTTTCTTTCTTTAAAACCGAATGGAGAATCTTGCTTAGAACACCCATTTACGCGCTTAATTCACTGCTTCTTATTTTTATTGGTCCCCTGCTTATGGCCTTGCCTCTGTTCGGCGGCAATCTCGCGGCGGACCCGGATGTGAAATTTCTTTTCGATCTTATTAAGGATGCCCGTAACGAGGGCGTGCTGATTTTAATTTTTGCAGGCTTTTTTACAGCTCTCAACGCCATGAACCCTGCCATATCCAGCACCTTTTCCAGGGAAGGAACCTGCTTCTGGCTCTTGAAAAGCCTGCCCGTGTCCGTAGAAAACCAGATTAAGGGAAAGCTTCTGGCGGGCTATTCCATTTCCTTGCTGGGGGCGTTTCTAATGGCGCTGATGTCCCTTATAGCCTTCCGCTTAAGTCCTTTGTCGGTTCTGGCGGCGTTTATTCTTTCCGCGCTGGCCCTTTATTCCATATGCGTTGTCTGCCTGGCCATTGATTTTCTTCGGCCCAAGCTTGTCTGGAACAGTCCTACGGAGGCCATTAAACAGAATATGAATGTTGTACTTGGCATGGTGGCCGGACTGCTGTTTGTTTTTCTCGCAGGCCTCCTTGGCTATGTGCTTCTTAGGGCTTCCGTACAGACGGTTGCGCTTATTTCTTTAATGGGCCTGATTCTCCTCGCAGCCTGCGCCGGCTCCTTTTTGGTATTGAAAAAGCTTGCCGGAAAAGGGTATGCTTAAACTCTGCCCATCGAATGCCTGAGTAAGGTTTATGCTGAACCGTAGGCACAGGCCTTACTCAGGAGGTACACAGGCATAAGCCCTACTCTGTGGCGCCTGTGCTTTCCATATGAGTCAGGAGTGTTTGCCAGATATCAAGGTTATGAGAGCTCCCGGAGGTTTCCTCATAATCAGGGATTAGGCCCAGCCGCCACAGGGAAACACCCTTTACTCCAAAGAGGCCAGCCAGCTTTAATTTTGCCTCAATGCTCCGGCTATCCTCATACCAAACCACATTGTCGGTTTGGTCCGACTCGTCGTAAAAACGGAGGCTGGGGCTTTGGTTCATTTCAGACCAAAAGCCGATGCTGCTGTCCTCCGTAAGGAGAGAGAGGATTTGGCTGTAGGGCATGTAAAGGCCTTTGGCATTGGTTACCTTTCCGTCCTTCAGCTTCCACTGAACCGAGTCGAAGGAAAACTGGAGCAGAATTTTGCTTCTGTCCTGAACCCCTGTTGTGCTGTCGGTAATGCCCTTTAAGGCATAATAGATATCGTCGACAGGAGTAAGGGGAGTTAGGGTGTAGCCCTGATTCATCTCCGCTTCGGTAAGGCCCTTGGCATAATAGTCATGGGCCATGAGTATAACCCTGTCGGCCAGATCGCCGATGGTTCTGAAATCATAGCCGTCATAGGCGGCAAGGCCCGGACGCCGGAGAGGATGTACCGCTACGGTGAGCGTTTTACCCGCCATGTCAAGAAGGGGACGAAGCTCTGTTAAAAAGGCGTTGAAGGCTTCCCTGGAGGAAGCGCCGCTTAGGGTTTCAA
>JAEXPO010000218.1 GCA_023446675.1 Bacillota bacterium
CTGCCATCCTGTAACCGGCATGGCCTCTGAATACGCGGAATACGACGGTACACCGAAGCAGCTGTTCGGCAAAAAGCAGCAGTATTATTCCGACAGCTACCGCGTGGCCATGAATATCGGACTGGACGCGGCCTGGTTTGGAAGAAACGAGGGAATGACCCAGGCTGTGAACCGTCTGCAAAGGTTTTTCAGTGAAAACACAGTGCTTGGAGAGTACGATTCCTATATGCTGGACGGCAGCCCCATAGGCGAGGAAGCCATGCATCCTGTGGCTATTATTGCAACTAATGCGGCAGCCTCCCTGGCCTCGGATGGCCCCCACCGGCTTCAATGGGTGAAGGACTTCTGGAATCTGCCCTTACGTAAGGGCGAACGCCGCTATTATGACAATTGCCTGTATTTTTTCAGCTTGTTGATGCTTGCAGGACAGTACAGGATTTATTAACCGTATTTGCGGAACGTGTGGAGCATACCGATAGCATGGCAAAACGGTATGGTGAAAGCTTTTCAGACAATATAAAGGGAGAATCAAAGCCTGCATGATGCAGATTGATGGCGCTGTAAACAGTATTTTATGTAATTGAACATATCTAAAAGGAGAAAAAGTGATGAGCCTGAGGGAATACGAAATCTTACAATCCAAGGAAATAGTCTTCCGCAATAACGCGGATTATTGCGTGGGTACGGGGCGAATGGGGCTGGCCCTCCAAAAGGAATATTTTGAGCAGCTGAAGCTGGTGCAGGAAGAAATCGGGTTCCGCTACATTCGCGGCCATGGCCTTTTTGCCGATGATATGGCTATTTACCAGGAATATACGGATGAAAAGGGCCAGGTTTTTCCGGAATACAATTTTACCTATCTGGATTTTGTCATAGACAACTATCTGTCCCTGAATATAAGGCCCTTTCTGGAGCTGGGGTTCATGCCTGATAAAATGGCCTCGGGAACGCAAACCGTTTTTTACTGGAAGGGGAATGTAACGCCGCCAAAGGCTTATAGTGCCTGGAAGGACATGGTGCAGGCCACGCTGCGTCATTTTATGGATCGTTATGGGGAGCAGGAGGTGCTCACCTGGCCGATAGAGGTGTGGAATGAGCCCAACCTTTCCGGTTTTTGGAAGAATGCGGATATAAAGGAGTATTTCCGTTTGTTTGAAGAATCCTTCCTTGCGATCAAAGAGGTGAATTCCGGCTTCCGTGTGGGAGGGCCAGCCATTTGCGGTGTTGACGATGAGAGATGGATTCGGGAATTTTTGCTGTTCTGCCTGGAAAAGAAGCTGGAGGTTGACTTTATAACCCGTCACCACTATGTTTCCGAGCCTCCGGAAAGAGCCGGACATTATTCCTATGTCCGGCTTGCTCCCATAGACGCCTATATGGACAGCCTTAATGTTACCCGGAGCATCGTGGACAGCTTTGAGGAATACAAGGACAAGGAAATCCATATCACCGAATTTAATACCTCCTATGTTCCCAATGCCCCCATTCACGACACTAATTACAATGCCGCCTATGTGGCCCGTATGCTGTCGGGCATGGGAGATATTAACGAATCCTATTCCTATTGGACCTTCGGGGACATTTTCGAGGAATTCGGGGTTCCCTTCACGCCTTTTCACGGCGGCTTCGGCCTTGTAGCCAACGGCGGGATTCCTAAGCCCACCTTCTGGACCTTCCAGTTCTTTAAAATGTTGAAGGGAACCTGCGTACACCGGGATACGGATTCCGTCGTTGTCAGAGATGATAGGGGCCGCTATCTCGGCGTGGTCTGGAATACCTCCGAGGAGCCCTTGGAGTTGGCCTTCCGCTTCAAAGAGGAAGAAAAGGGAGACTACTGCCTTATTACCAAAACCGTGGACGAGGGCTGCTGCAATCCGCTTAAGCTCTGGCATGACATGGGAGAGCCCTCCAGCCTTTCAAAGGCGCAGGTTCGGCTTTTGCGTGAAGGGGCTTCGCCTCTGGTGTCAAGCGAGGCTATGGAAGCCGGTAAGGGCGATTTGTCCTTTCAGCTGTCCCTGAAAAGGCATGGGATTGTCTATTTTGAACTGGATAAAGTTAAGAGAATAAGTGACCGGGGCTATTCCTATAGCCGCGTTGTAAGCCAGCGATAAAGGAAATGGGGGAGAAGGAACTATGCAAAGGCTTTTTGTAAATACCGCGAGAAAATACTCCAAAATCGATAAAAATATCTACGGTCATTTTACAGAGCATCTGGGAAGAGGCATTTACGAAGGTATCTATGTGGGTGAAAGCAGCCCCATTCCCAATGTTCGGGGCATACGCAGCGATGTGGCGGAGGCTCTGCGTAATATACGCGTGCCCGTGATGCGCTGGCCCGGCGGATGCTTTGCGGAATACTACAACTGGCGTGACGGCATCGGAGGCAAGGACGAGCGCAAGCGCATTGTCAATACCAGCTGGGGCGGCGTGGTGGAGGATAATTCCTTTGGAACCCACGAATTTCTGGATTTATGCGAGCAGGTGGGCTGTGCCCCTTATATTGCCGTCAATGTGGGCTCAGGCACACCCCGGGAAGCCAGCGAATGGATAGAGTATATGACCTTCGGGGGCGAGTCGCCTATGGCGGATCTGAGGCGTAAAAACGGAAGGGATAAGCCCTGGGATGTGGCGTTCGTCGGCATTGGAAATGAAAACTGGGGCTGCGGTGGCAATATGCGGGCGGAATACTACGCCGATGTGTATAAGCGCTTTGACGGCTTCATCCGTCCATACGGCGACAAGAAGCTCGATAAGGTGGCCTGCGGGGCCAACGGAAACGACTATGAATGGACGGAGACCATGATGCGCCTTGCAGGTAAGCATATGGGTAGCCTGTCCCTGCACTACTACACCATGCCGGAGTATTACGCTTCGGAGGAGTATCCCTGGGAGAAAAAGGGGCCGGCTCTGGGAATCGACAGCGGCAACTATTACAGAACCCTTCGCCGTGCGCTATACATGGACGAGCTTATACGCAGGCATAAGTACGCCATGGATAAATACGATCCTGAGGGCAAGGTGAAGATTGTGGTGGATGAATGGGGGGCCTGGCACCTTACAGAGCCCGGAACCCATCCCTCCTTCCTGTACCAGCAGAACACCATGCGGGACGCTATGGTAGCGGCGGTTACGCTGAATATTTTCAATGCCCACAGCGACAGGGTGAGCATGGCGAATCTTGCTCAAATGGTGAATGTGCTCCAGTCCCTTATTTTAACTGAGGGCGAAGCCATGGCGCTGACGCCTACCTACCATGTTTTTGATCTGTATAAGGAGCATCAGGAGGCCCGGCTGATAGAGAGCTATGTTCAAAAGGATTTATCGGGTACGGAGGAAGCGCCGGTTCCCGGACTTCATGTGAGCGCTTCTGAGAAAGAGGATGGCAGAGTGCTGGTTACTCTGGCGAACCTTTCGGCAGATGAGCCTCAAAGCGTACAGTGCCTTTTGAACGGAAAAACGTTTACCTCCGCCGAAATCCGCTATATAAGCGGCGGTATCAACAGCCACAATTCGTTGGGACAACCTCCCCAGGTGAGCGTAAGGGCCATGGAGGGTGTTGCTGTGAGTGACAACGGCTTCATCTTGGAGCTGCCCGCCTGCTGTGTTGCGGCAATTACATTGGAATAGTCTGCCTGCTGTGTTGCGGCGATTACAGTAGGGTAGCTTGCAGACAATAAACGGAAAATGCCTATTACCTGTTTTAATATGAACTAAAGCCTTGTTCTGTAAAAAAGGCCTTCGGGCCTCAGAGCAGGGCTTTGTTTTGCCTGTTGACATATTTCTGGATAAAAATATAATTATATTATACTGACTGGTCAAAATAAAATAAAAAGGAGCCTGAAATGCCCAAGCTGGGAATGGAGCCTAAACGGCGGGCCGAAACCATTAACGCCGCACTGGAATGCCTCTGCGAATACGGAATCGACAATGTCACCCTGGACAGGGTAGCGGCCAAAGCCGGGTTTTCAAAGGGAATAGTGGCCTATTACTTTAAGTCGAAAAGAAACTTGCTTCTTGAAAGCCTTAAGGAATTTCTGGCAGCCTACAGCCTAAAAATCGGATCGCTCATTAAAGAAGCTATGAGCCCTCATGACATGATAAGGACGGTAGTGGAGGTGGCCCTTCCTCCCATTATGGACAAAAATGAGGAAACCATCAATGTTTCAGTATTGGAGGGGGCGGATAAAATCCGGCTTCCACAGGAGCGTATAGCCCGTATTTTTGTTCAGTTTATATCAATGGCGGCGATTGACCCTGATCTTAAGGCAATCATGCGGGAAACCTATGCACGGGATGTGGAGGGTATTTCCCTTTTAATGCAGCATGGGGGAAAGGGGCTTTCACAAGATGAGTTGGACTGTAAAAGATCTGCCTATGCCCTGTTTGCCATGATTTACGGCTTGAGCTTCTTCAGGGTCAATGATTTTATGCCCTCGGACTGCACGGATAACAGAGAGATAGCCCTTGATTACATTGATAAGCTGTTTGGCGCTTAAACTGAGAAGTAGAGCTGTTTGATGCTTAAATTCTTGCTTAATGCAATGATAGGAGCTTTCTCAGGTCTAAAAATTGTAATAGAGGTAAGGCTAAATGAAAAATAATGACCTTCTAACTGTAGAGGGCTTAAC
>JAEXPO010000224.1 GCA_023446675.1 Bacillota bacterium
ACATTGGCCCACAGGATAAAGCCGCTCTGACGGGATAACTCCTGAAAGGCTGCCGCAAGTGGCATTCCCAGACCACAAACAGAGCTTTTCATTTGCAGCATGGCCTCCATCAATCCAACCAGTGCCTTTTGACGCGCGGAAAGCCTGGAGGAAAGCCTAAGACCGATGGCTGTGCAGCCGATAAAAATCATCAGTCCGCCGATTAGCTTCATCAGCAAAATTGTGTTCCCGTCCATCCTTGTCCATCACCCTTACCCATCGTTTTCCGTTGTCTATTCCAAGTATTATGTATCGTTCAAAGCCGTTCTCATCAGCCAGTCCCCCCATGCCCCACCGCTTTTTGAAATCCTCCAGGCCATAGGCATGGGCGGTGGCAACAATACGGACTCCTGCGTTCCAGGCATTTTTAATAGATTCCGCGTCCTTCTGGGAACCCAGCTCGTCCACCAGAATGACATCCGGGGCCATGCTCCGAAGCATCAGCTCTATCCCCTCCGATTTGCGGCAGCCGTCCAGCACATCCGTACGAGGCCCCAAATCATTCTGCGGAAGTCCCCGGTAGCTTGCCGCAAGCTCCGAACGCTCGTCCACCACGGCGGTTCGAAGTCCTGTAAAGCCTCCCTCCGAGCCCTTGCTTACAAGACGGCAAAGATCCCGTAAAAGCGTGGTTTTACCACATCGGGGCGGAGACAGAATAAGGGTGTTGTAAATATCCGAATTTCCTCTTTGCACCGCCCTGAAGACCTTTTCCGCACAGCCGGTAATTTGCCGGGACATGCGGATGCATACGGAAGAAATATCCCGCATGCCTTTTATGCGGTCTCCGTCATAAACCACTGTCCCGCAGATACCGGCCCGGTGTCCGCCCTTTAATGTGATAAAACCCCTTTGGATTTCATCCTGATAGGCGTATATGGAATGCTCGCACATTTGATAAAACAGCTCTTTAAGCTCATCTCCCGATATTTTAATACCCCTGGAAAAGGTTCGGGTCAGGTGGCCGCCCTCCTCTATGAACCAGTCCCCGTCACGGAACACGGCCATAAGCGGCAATCCGGCACGTATCCTCAGTTCCTCCAGCTCCTGGGCCCTTTCCCGGGGCAGTCGATTAACGGTTTGCTTAATTCTTTCAGGAAGATACACAAGAAATCCCTCCTGCGAACTTCTTCCCAAGGTTATTTCACTCATTTTTGCTTCACGTTCCTTTCTCAGAGGCTTTTCTGTAGGAGAAGCCCCTCCTGCGTAATCATGGGCCCAGAGGCAATAAACCCTTCCCTGCGCCCTTTATAGCCCGTCCTGTTAAAATAAAAAGCTGATAAAAAAGATAAGGACATGCTTAAACTTATGCTTAAGCATGTCCTTATATGAATGGGATCTGAAAGAATCAGTCCTAATTTATTGAGGTTGTGTTTATAAAAATAACAGGAGCTTATTTATAGCCGATGGAATCGTATACCCAATCGTTCTTTACAATATTGTACTCACTTTGAGCACTCCACTTTTTGAGGGCGTCCTCGTAAAAGGCCGTCTCGTTTTCCGATTCAATGGTGCTTTTTACAGTAGCCTTTACTTCGTCATAGGCGGTTCTTCCCGTAATGATGACCGTATAGTAAACGTAGGTCGTGTCAAAGAAAGAAGCGTCACCCACGGCTCCTGCAAAGGCCCAGTTAACCATATCCTGCACGGAGGAGGATTCGGAATAAGCGAGGGTCGCCTTACCCAGAGGATCGGTGGAGTCTTCCGCAGCCTCCTCCTCGGTGTAGGCTTTAATCACTTCATCAATATCATCTCCAGCCTTGAGCTTGGACAGGGCTTCCTCAGCCTGAGCCTTCTTCTTGTCAAGATCAGCCTGGGCAAGAGTGGTTCCGTTGTCGTCGGTTTTGTATAAGGCAACATAACGTATATCCACCTTGTCAAAAACCTTGGTATCCTCATCATAGCGCGCTTTCACATCATCATCGGAAAGCTCCTGCGCCTTATAATTGGAGTCAATATACTGGCTCCTGAATTTATCAATAAGAATCAGCTTTTCGGTAATAGAGGTAAGCTGTGTGGTATTTATTCCAAAAATACTTTTAATATACTGGTCGAATTGCCGATCTGTGGGGCTTCCCAGAGAGGTCTTTGTATCGGCCATGCTGGATTCGGCCTGACTTTTAATGGAGCTGTCCACCTTAAGTCCCAATTTTGCGGCCTCCAATATCTGGATCATGTATTCCTTGGAATTGTTGAGAGCTTCCAGCTTGGCCGTCTCCCAGGGATTCTGTCCGTCTGTGGTTTTAAGCCAAAAGGCTTCCTTCTCCTCATCCGTCTTGGAGGTAATTCCTTCCTGGCTTTCCGTAGACATCTTTTGCTGGCTTAAGAAAAACAGGTATTCTGCTTTGGTTATTCTGTTGTTATTGACAGCACCTACATAACTACCTTTATCTATAAGAAAGTAGCTTACGGCGATTACAACCAAAACACCCAGGGTAATGATAATTTTCATGCTGTTGCTTTGGCGCTTCGTCCGGATCAGATTTTTCTTTGCGGAGGGCTTACTCCGATTCGCGTTTTTATCCATATATTCCACCCTTTAAACTAGAAACTTGTGTATTTTTAAAAAAACCTTGTGACTTTTTAATTATAATCAATCAAACCGACAACTTCAATTTCTGCAGGTCCTGTAATAGAATCTTAATATTCTGCAGCATTTCCCGCTTTTTAAGCCCTTTTGCGCGAAGGGCCAGATACGGCTGCTTACCTGCGCTGAATAAAAGCTTGCCCCGCCACTTGCCCATTAATTCGCCTATTTGCTCAATTTTTATTCCGGTGTTATCTGAAAAATTAAACATTACCGTATCATCCCGCTCCTTAACGGAGGAAAAATTGAGAGCTGCCGCTAAATTTCGGATATATGCCACCTGTATAAGGAGATCTGTTTCCTCAGGGATGTCCCCGTATCGGTCCAGAAGCTCATCCCGGATATCCAGCATGCCCTCCTCGCTGTCCACGGCGGAAATATCCCTGTACATGTCGATGCGCTGCTCCTCATCCCCTATATAGCCCGAATCGATATACGCGCTGAGATTGAGCTCCACTGTAGTTTCCAGAGACTTCTGAGGCGAAGCCTCGCCCTTAAGCTCCGTAACAGCCTCATCCAGAAGCCTTAAATACATGTCGTAGCCCACCGATTCCAGATGCCCGTGCTGTTCAGGCCCCAAGAGATTACCCGCACCCCGTATCTGCAAATCCCGCATGGCAATTTTAAAGCCGGAGCCAAATTCCGTAAATTCCCGGATGGCCTTAAGCCTTTTTTCAGCCACCTCATTTAAAACCTTGTCTCTCCTGTAGGTCAGATAGGCATAAGCCAGCCGGTTGGAGCGGCCCACACGGCCTCTGAGCTGGTAAAGCTGAGCCAGGCCCAAACGGTCCGAATCCTCCACAATAATGGTATTTACATTGGGCATATCAATTCCCGATTCAATGATGGTGGTGCATACCAGCACGTCAAACTCACCGTCCAGAAAGGACTGGATGACCCGCTCCAGCTCCCTTTCCCCCATCTGGCCGTGGGCATAGCCCACCTGGGCTTCTGGAACAAGGCCCTGAATATGAGCCATACGGGAATGAATACCCTGAACCCGGTTATACAGGTAAAAAACCTGGCCTCCCCTGGCCAGCTCCCTGTGAATGGCGTCCCGGACAATGTCGTCCCTGTGCTCCACCACATAGGTCTGAACCGGATAACGGTGCTCCGGCGGATCCTCCAGAGTACTGATATCCCGTATGCCTGTCAGTGACATGTTAAGCGTTCGGGGAATGGGTGTGGCCGAAAGGGTTAAAATGTCCACCTTGGGATAGCGGCTTTTAATGGCTTCCTTGTGCTCCACGCCAAAGCGCTGCTCCTCATCCACCACCAAAAGTCCCAGGTCTTTAAATTTAATCTCCTTGCCCAAAAGCATGTGGGTGCCTACCACCACATCCACACGGCCGCTTTTAAGCTCCCTTATAACAGCCCTCTGCTCGGCATCGGTTTTAAATCGGCTCAGCATTTCCACCTGGATGGGAAAGCCGGAAAACCGTTTTTTAAAGTTTTCAAAATGCTGGGCAGCCAGCACCGTTGTGGGTACCAGAAAAGCGGACTGCCTGCCGTCCATCACCGATTTGAATACGGCTCTTAAGGCCACCTCGGTCTTGCCGTAGCCTACATCCCCGCAAAGGAGCCTATCCATTACGGTTTCAGCCTCCATGTCCTTCTTTATTTCCTCCACACACCTTAGCTGATCCGGGGTTTCGTCATAGGGGAAGGCCTCCTCAAACTGCCTCTGCCACACCGTATCCGGTGTAAAGCTATGGCCCTTCATGTTGCGGCGCTCCGCCTGAAGCTTTATAAGGGAATCGGCAAGAAAACGCAGGGATTCCTTAACCTTTGTTTTGGCCTTGGCCCACTCGGTGCCTCCCAGCTTGTTAAGCCGGGGTTCACGCCCCTCGGAGCCGATGTATTTCTGTATAAGATCCATACTGGTGGTGGGAATGTAAAGAGAGCCGTTGTCCCGATAGGCAATTTTCAGGTAATCCTTCCGGATACCGTCCACCACAAGCTGCTCAATGCCGTTGTAAACACCGATACCATGAGCCTGGTGAACCACGAAATCCCCCGGCTTCAAGTCGGTAAAGGAAGAGATGCGACGGCCCTTTTCTACCTTTTTGGGGCGGGTCGCTTTGGCTCTTCCTGCTGCAATATCGCTTTCAGCCACCAGAACCAGCTTATGATCCGGGTAAATAAAGCCGCTCTGTAGAGCTCCCCGGGTTACAACCACCGCCGCCCCCTGAGGCCAGGCTTTACCCGGCGAATGCATTACCGCGGAAACTGCCTTTTCCCCAAGGGCTTCGGAAAGCCTTTCCATACGCTCCTCGGAGGCGCATAAGAGCATTACCTTATAGCCGTCCTCCGCCCATTTTTTAATATCCTCGCACAAAAGGTCCAGCTTGCCGTTATAGGGACTGACGCTGGAACCCTTGAGGCTGGTTCGGATGCAGGGATTTCCCGTAATGGGGTGGTTCTGCTCAAAGGGAGCCAGTGTGAGAATACTGTTTTGGGAAGCCTTTTCAATGGCGGTATCCGGATCAAAAAGAAGGGAGAAGGTGTCCTTCAGGATCATGCCTTTGCCCAGAAGGGTTTCACACAGGTTGTGAAGCTCCTCCGTTTCGTTTTCCATACGCTCTCTGGCCCGTTCCGGCTCTTCAAACACCACCAGATGGCGCTGGCTCATATAATCAAAGAGGCTGGCCTTTTCTTCCAAAAGATAGGGTATAAATTTATCCATCCCAGTGAAATAATGACTATCCTGCAGCTTTTCTAAATAGCGCCCAATGTTTTTCTTTAAAAGCGGGCGTATTTCGGAGCTGACGCCCGAAAGGCTCTCCTCAAGCTCCTTTTTAATCTTTTCCACAATGGCGGGAATAGCGTCTCTTCCATAGATAATCTCCCGGGCAGGATACAGCACAAGAGCGTCGCAATGGCCTGTGGAACGTTGAGTATCCGCTGAAAACCAACGCATGGAATCAATTTCAATGTCGAAAAATTCGATACGGCAGGGATTTTCGGCATTCACCGGAAAAATATCCAGTATACCTCCCCGCAAAGCAAGCTGTCCTTTTCCCTCCACCTGCTCTACGCGCTCATAACCCATCTCAAGAAGCTTTCTCTCAAGCTCTCCGCCAGGCAAGCTGTCGCCGGGCTTTAGGGTAAGAATGCTTGCCTCAAAAGCCTTTGGGGGCATGTGAAACTGCATGAGTGCCTCAACGGAGGTTACAATGAAGCGGTAATCCTTTTTAAGGATTCTGGCCAGGGCGGAAATGCGGCCATAGGTCTGCTCATAGCTTCTGGCCTCCACATCATAGAGCATTATCTCACGGTTGGAAAGATAAACCGCCTTATCTCCGGTCAGAAAGGAAAAATCCCCATAGGCCTGACGGGCCTGCATTTCGTTCCAGGCCACGTACACCCCCTGAAGGCCGGCCTCCTTGGCTACAAGGTATGCCAGGTGCCGTTTCTGGGAATCAGAAAGACCGCTTAAAAAGGCCTCTGTGCCCGTTCGGGCGCATTTGGCCAGGGTATTGATTTCCGGGATACCGGACAATAGATTGTTGATAAGCTCCATATTATTTCCCTCAACGATTGTATTTGTTCATGACCGCATCCAAGGGACCGCACATTAAGGCGGCTGCCGCCATGGCTGCCCGCTCCACCGCGTCATTGACAAGAGGACGCTCCTCCTCCGTATAGCGGCCCAGTACATAGGACGCCAGATCCATATAAGCCGGAGGCTTCCCGATACCGATGCGTATGCGGGGGAAATCGTCCTGGCGCAAATGGTAAATAATTGAGCGCATCCCGTTATGGGTGCCTGCGCTGCCGCTGGGACGGATTCGGATTTTACCTACCTCAAGGTCAATATCATCGTAAAGAACCACAAGGCAGGTAACAGGAACTTTATAATAGGAAAGTATTTCCGAAAGAGCTTCACCGCTGTTGTTCATATAGGTTTGAGGCTTTACAAGCATGACCTTTTCGCCCTGTATAACGCCTTCGCCTATCAGGGACTTGTGTCTGGGTTTAAAATTAACGATTCCATATTTGGCTGCCAGAAAGTCCAGGGCATCAAAGCCTGCGTTATGGCGTGTTCTTTCATATTGAGAGCCCATGTTG
>JAEXPO010000346.1 GCA_023446675.1 Bacillota bacterium
ACAAAAGCAACCATAGCCGTACTCAATATCCCTGTCAAGGTGCCCACCAGTGTACGAAGTACGGAAATCGAGATGGAAGGCCCTATTGCGGAGTTTTTGAAAATCTCAGCGTAATTGTTGAGAGTAAACATCCTCGGGTAGAGGGTAATACCGCCTCGAACCGTATCCAGAGAATCATTGAGGGATATTGCCAGAACATTCAAAAAGGGGTAAAGGGTTACAATTGATAAAAGAATCATAATCGCGTAATTAAAGCCGTTAAAAACTCTATCGTTAACTGTTGCTTTAATCATTTCAAGCCTCCCCCTTTCTTAGACGACCTTGATGCCCGTTATTTTTTTGCTTATGCCGTTAGCAGAGAAAACCAAAATGATACTGATTACCGACTTGAAAATACCGGCCGCCGTTCCGAAGGCCCACCGGCCCGCGCGCACACCGTAATCCAATATGTAGAGATCCAGTACTGAGGCATAATCTCTGACGACGGAATTACGCATCAGGAATTGCTTCTCAAATCCAATATTAATCAGGTTTCCTATGGTCATAATGAGAATGATGATCACTGTAGGCATAATGCCCGGCAAAGTGACATGCCATATTTTTCTGAAACGGCTGGCTCCGTCCACCATGGCCGCTTCGTACAGCTCGGGTGAAATTCCTGCGATGGCCGCAAGAAAAATAATGGAGTTCCAGCCTATCTCCTTCCAGACATCCGCAAAGGTAACAATCCACCAAAACAGCTTGGGGTCAGCCATGAACTGCACCGGCTTATCCACGAGGCCCAGAGTCATAATCACCTGGTTGACGACGCCTCCGTCCACCGAAAGCATTTTATTAAACAAACTGGCTACCACAACCCAGGAAACGAAGTGAGGCAGGTAGGAAATGGTTTGAACCGTTTTCTTAAAGGTTTTTGCCTGAATTTCATTAATAAGAATAGCCAGGATAATGGGAAGTGTAAAACCGAAGGCCAGCGACATAAAGCTCATAACCAGCGTATTTCGCATAGCCAGATAAAAAGCGGGATCATTGAACATGCTAACAAAATAGTCTATCCCTATCCATTCCTGTTCAAAAAAGGGTTTACCCGGCATGTATTTCTGAAAGGCCATGGTCCAGCCAAACAGCGGTACATACCGAAAAATAATAACCCATGCAATAAAGGGAATGGACATAAGAAGTAGAAACTTCTGCTCCTTAAGAATTTTCAGGCTTATTCTTCTTTTTTTTACGACAGGCTTCATGCCGGAAGCCAGAATAGTTGTTTCAGCCCTCTGCATAGTCGTCCCCCCCGGTCTTAAGAATGATGTCGGCTTAACAACGGTTGCGCCGCAGTTGCACCCAAAGTTCTAATCTTCACCCGAAACTTTTTGTATCGGGTGCATTTCTACTATAGCATTCAAAGCCCTTCCGGGGGCACCGGAATAATTAGTTCTCTTTTACTGTAATAATTAAACCCTATTCATGCGCTCCGTTCTCCGCCGTTCCCGCCGGAGGTGTTTTATAACCTGAGGGCGAAATACCTGTGTACTTTTTAAACTTCTTATAAAAGTAGTCAATATCCTTAAAACCGATCCTTTCGGCTACCTGATAAACCTTGAGCCCATCCTTTAAAAATTCCTTGGCTTTGGAGATGCGGATATGATCCAGGTAGGTATTAAAGGGCATGCCGGTGGTATTTCGAAAAAGCTTGCCCAGATAGGCGCTGTTATAGTTGAAGAGTATGGCCAGCTCCTCCAGCTTTAAGTCCCTGGCGTAATTTCTGGCGATGTAATCCGTCAGCTTTTTAACAGGGTTGTCGGGTCTTACTGCTTTCAGCTCCTCCGACAGAGTGAGAACAAGGAACTTGAGGTACCCATGAAGTCCCTGAAGGCTGCTTTTTCGATACATCTCGTTTATAGCTTCCTTCTCCCGTGCCTTTTCCTTTAGCTCTGCGCTGTCGGCAAGTCCGTTTATCAGCTTCATGTAAAGATGGGCACAGGTAGCCTTGATGGAAGCTTCGTTCTGGTTTCCTTTCAAAAACAGCCTCCTAAGTTCTTCGAGGAGATCGTTGATTAGCTGGACATTGTTCACATCCACAGCATTGTAAAGATTTTCGGATAACAGCAGAAGATCCGGCTCTAAGGGGTCCTCCCCCTCATCCATTCTAACGGAAGGCTCCTGAGCTTCGGGGGTCTCCTCAACGCCCAGAGCTATAATCTTATTATTCCCATAAATAAACTTCTTTTCCATCAGTCTTTTAGCCAGCTTGTAGGAGGAGGGGATTTCGCCGGTGTGCTGTACCACCGAGCCCAGGGCGAGAATAATTTTGATGCCGGAACGCCTTTCCACCTCTTTTCGAAGCTCCACCAGAATCCGATGGTAGGAGGTAAAGCCCATGTTTTTATAAAGAATGACCGCATCATTGCCCATAACCAGTACATAGCCGTGTCCCTGGCTGCTTACGAAAGCCTCCGCACCGTAGCACAGCATCTCCCTGTCCACCTCGTCGCCTGATTCATCCTCGGGATCCTTATCTATCAGAACGATCTGATAGGATGCCCATGGCAGACCCAGGCCATAAATTCGATTGCAGCGCTGAAGTGTCTCCTCGTCAAGACGGCCAAGCACAAGGCTTTGCAGGGCTTTGTCTCTTGAAAGCGCAACGCTTAGCTCCCTGGCATTCCGGGCATCGGTCTGCTCTTCTAAAAGCGCCTTTATTCGTCCTACCTTTTCCTCCAGCTCTTCCTCTTCGATGGGCTTCAGGATATAATAGTCAATGCCAAGCTCCACTGCCTCCTGGGCAAATTTAAAATCCGAATACGCGGTAAGAAGAATAATCCGGGTGGCAATCCCCTCTTTTTTCAGATGGCGAATAAGCTCAAGACCATTCATTTCAGGCATCTTAATATCGATTACCGCCAGATCCGGCTTCTTTTCCCGGATAAGCTCAAGCCCGCTTTTCCCATCCTCCGCTTCACCGCAAAGGGCCATATTTAAAGCCGCCCAGTTAATGATGGTTTTAAGACCCTCACGGATCACAGGCTCATCGTCAATTATCGCTACTTTAAACATTGTCCCAATCCTTTCCGGGCAAGGTTATTACCACCTGGGTTCCCTGGCTGCTTTCACTTGTCAGGGACAGGCCATAGGCCTCTCCGTAAAACAAACGAATCCGCTGGTGTATATTGGTAAGGCCGATACGTCTTTCCGTGCCTTCCTCCGTTTCGGCAAGGGAATTTCTTACCCTCTGAAGCTGCTCGGGCTCCATACCCGCCCCGTTGTCCGAGACTATAA
>JAEXPO010000424.1 GCA_023446675.1 Bacillota bacterium
GTGAAATAGTAAACGAGACGATTCATTACCCCTTTACGGTTATTAATTTTGTGCTTTCCCATCTGGCCCTAACCGTTACAAACACCTTCAATATTGTGTACAAAAACAATCAGCTGTCCTTTCAGCCCGGTATCAACACCGCCATGCTCAATCCCAATACGGTGGATACGCTGGATGAAATTAACGGCTGGTTTTTCAAGCTGTTTGACGAACTGAAGCTGGCTCTTGAAGAAAAACGCAGTATGAAGCATGTGAACCTCATACAAAATATTAATGCTATTATTGCTTCCGAATACGCCAACCCGGATTTATGCCTTAACAGCATTGCGGAAAAGCTTGATATGAATCCATCCTATATAGGAAGGCTCTACAAGCAGCGAACCCTTAAAACCATACCGGATTATTTAGCCGAGGTGCGAATGAATAAGGCAAAGGAATTTCTGCAAAAAACACACTATCCCATTGCAAAAATATCCGAGAAAATCGGTATCAACAACAGCTCCTATTTTTACAAATCCTTTAAAAAGCTTAACGGAGTAACGCCTGCGGATTTCAGAAAAAACATGCTGCAGGAATAAGCTCTCCGGATTTCATCATCGAACAATAAGCAATTTATGCTCTATTATTCGTTAGTTCTTTTTGATATACTTTAAAAGCTGGTTAAAAGTGAGTAAATTCCTTGTAAGCCAGCGAATAAACTTACATAATAATGGAAGTGATTTGATTTGCAGGACAGTACCGACAGCCGACAATCCTCCGGTTCCGCTCCAAGGCTTACCAGCAAAAGGTTGATTGTCGGTCTCTTCAGGAAAAACGCTCTTCGTTATGCAGCAGGTGTCTTTTTCGTACTATGCACAACCATTCTTAACACTCAAATTCCTAATCTCTTAGGCCAGCTCGTTGACAAAGTGGAACAAAACGCCGTTCTGCCTGGATCCGTGGTAACCCCCGAAGCAGAGGCAAGGCTTCAGGCGGCTTTACCGGGTATCTACAAGCTGGTAATCATTATGGCAGTAGCCGCATTTCTGACCTTTGTATTCCGATTTGTATGGCGCTACTTTATAATGAGCTTTACCCGCAGGCTGGAGCGCGATCTCCGCGAAGCACTGTTTACCCACCTTCAGGGCCTTTCCGCCGACTTTTATATCAAGAACAATACGGGTGATATTATTACCCGGGCAATTTCTGATATTCAGGCGGTACGCATGATGTTCGGGAACGGATTGGTAGGCATGGTGGACGCCCTGGCCGTTACCGTTGTGTCTTTGAGCTACATGGTTCAAACCACAAGCTGGCAGCTTACTTTAGTGGCCTTTATTCCCATCCCCCTTCTTGTTTTCCTCCTTATTAAGCTGCGTCGTGGGGTACGCAGCCGCTTTTTAAAGGTGCAGGAGGCTGTTTCGTCCATTTCCTCGAAGGTGCAGGAAAATATAACGGGTATTCGCGTTATAAAGGCCTTCGCCCAGGAAAATGTGGAAAGCTCCATTTTTTCGGATCTCAGCAAGAAAAAATGGGAGGCTGAAATGGGCATGGTCCGCCTGTCCGCCACCCTGTCCCCTATTGTTCAGATGGCTTTCGGCGTGGTCTTTTCCGTCTTTCTTGTCTGGGGCGGAAGCATGGTCATGGACAGTCGGCTTACCGTGGGACAGTATGTGGCCTTCAACAGCTATTTGCTACTCATCATTGAACCGGTAAACACCATCAGCCGTCTGGTTCAGGTGTGGCAAAAGGGTATGGTGTCCATGCGGCGCCTGGATGAGCTTTTTCATGCAAGGCCCTCGGTGGACAATTCAACTGCCGACGGGAGCATACAGGAGCTCAGTCCATGCCATTTGAAAGTGAATCACCTCACCTTTACTTATCCGGGATGCAAATGTCCTTCCTTGAAGGACATTCATTTTACTATTCCGGCAGGGGGCGTGCTTGCTGTTATGGGCCCTACCGGAAGCGGCAAATCCACCCTGGCCAATCTGGTGCTTCGCATGTGGCCGCTGGAGGAAGGCAAGATTTATTTGGGAGGCCATGACATCAGTAACATTCCCCTTGAGGTGCTGCGGAAAAATTCGGCTTATGTACCCCAGGACACCTTCCTTTTCTCGGATACCATTGAAAACAATATCCGCTTCACCGACAGCGCCCTTCCCTTTGAAGACGTACAAACGGCTGCCGCAGCCGCCGCAGTGGACGATAATATTGAAGGCATGCCCGAAGGCTATAAAACCATGGTGGGCGAAAGAGGCGTCACCCTTTCAGGTGGCCAGAAACAGCGGATTTGCATTGCCAGGGCCCTTATTAAAAAGCCCGGCCTGCTGGTTTTGGACGACTGCCTCTCCGCTGTGGATGCGGCTACCGAGCAGCGCATCTTAAGCAATTTAAAGGTCGCCATCAAGGGATGTACCACCCTTCTTATCACCCACAGAATCGCTGCCGCGTCCCTGGCGGATAAAATCCTGCTTCTGGATGAGGACGGCAGCGTTGCGGCCTATGGAAGCCCTGACGAGCTAAAACGCTCCAACGGTGCGTTCATCCGTCTTTTAAGAGCCATGGATGCCGAGAACAGCCATGAAAATACGCTCACGTACGATCAATCGGAAAGTTCAGGTGATCTTGTCTTATGAATAGGTCTTCCAAACCGTCCCCAACTCCGATCATTAAAAATGAAACCCCGGGCCGTATGGCCGAATATGTCCAGAAAAAGAAACGGCACACCTTTAGACGCCTCATAAGCTATTTCAGGTTTTATCCCGGTCTCACCGTCGCTACCGTCCTCATTGCCATTGTCAGCAATCTGGCAGTGGTTGTAAAGCCCTGGATACTGGCTCAGGTTATCGATAATAATTTGCGTGAGGGCTCTGCCAATTTAAGCAATATCGCCCTTTTCGCAGGCTTTTTCCTGGCTGCCACTTTAGTGGGTGTGGGCGCCGATTATGCCCAGTCCCTCCTTTTGGCCTCTCTTGGGCAGCGTATTATGCACCGGCTTCGCACCGGCCTTTTTACCCATGTCCAGCATTTTTCCATGGGCTTTTTCGACAAAAACTCCTCGGGCAGTATTCTTACGCGAATATCCAACGATGTGGAGTCCCTGTCGGATCTGTACTCCAATGTGCTGGTTTCCTTTGTTAAGGATATCCTCCTTATCGTCACCGTTATTTACACCATGTTTGCATTAAATGTAAAGCTCGCTGCTTTTTCTCTCACCGTTATTCCCCTTGTGGCACTGGTGAGCATTCTCTACCGGTACTACGCACGCCGCAATTACATCCGCTTAAAAACCATGCTTTCCCGCATCAACAGTTTTTTGGCGGAGAACATTATCGGCATGCGCATTGTCCAGATGTTCGGCCGTGAAAAGTATAAGAATGCGGAATTTACCCGGATGGGCGGAGAATACTACCGTCTGGGTGTTGTGGAGATTCTTTTAAACAGCCTCTCCGCTCCCCTTCTCAATGCCATCGGGAATATTGCCGTTGCCGCGCTCTTTGCCTTTTTTGCAAAGGATGCCCTCTTTGGCCTTCTTTCCGTGGGAGTGCTCTACGCCTTTACCAATTACATAAAGCAGTTTGTTCAGCCTATTTCCCGTATGGCGGAGCAGTTTACCACGGTTCAGTCCTCCCTTATTTCCGCAGACAGAATTTTTGATATTATGGATAACCATGAGGATCAGGAGGATGTGGAGGCCGGTCTTCCCCTTCCCACGGCTACCGGGGATATCGAATTTAAAAATGTCTGGTTCGCCTATAACGGCGAGCACTGGATTTTAAAGGATATCAGCTTCCATGTAAAAGCCGGTCAGACGGCTGCTTTCGTGGGGGCTACGGGCTCGGGAAAAACCACCATCATCTCCCTTCTGGCCAGGTTCTACACTATCCAGAAAGGACAGATCCTTTTAGATGGGGTGGATATAAGAAACTACCGCCTGTCGGATTTGCGGCGTAAGGTGGCTGTGGTTATGCAGGATGTTTTCCTCTTTTCAGGAAACATTGCCTACAATATCC
>JAEXPO010000504.1 GCA_023446675.1 Bacillota bacterium
GTCAACAACAACTCCGTCAATACTGGCATGAGCTGCGGCGCCTAAAGCCTTATCGGGGCAGGCGCCGATAAGCTGGCCGCAGACTACCGCATCGCCTTCCCTCACCACAGGAACAGCCGGTGCGCCAATGTGCTGCATGAGGGGGATCATCACTCTTTTGGGCGTCAAGGAGCGCAGCTCGTTTATTTCATAGCTGTAGTACTTGGATATCCCCAACCGGGAGGCAAGCCTTTTTGAAGGCACGCGACGACTTTCCCGGCCCTCCCTGCTGAAAACCGGAAGGTTGGGCTTGGAATAGCGAATTCCGGCTTCCCGGAGCTGTCCCTTGAGATAGGCCAAAACCCTCCGGGGCGACAGCTCCATAGGACAGGCATAAGCCTCGCATATACCGCATTCGCAGCAGATAAGGGCCTGACGGATATCCTCGTCCTCCCAAAGCACCTGATTCTCATCGGCATAGGCCATTTTACGCATAATCCGGTGAGGCTGAAGGGGATGGCCCGAAAGATATCCCGGACACATCTCGGTACAGAAGGAGCATTGGATGCAGGCTGTTTTTCCCCTGCGCAGCACACTGTGAAGGGGCGTCTCCCTCCGCGCTGCCAAGGGGGACTCCTCGGGAAGGAGGATAAGCCCACCCAGGGTCTTTGTCACCACTGCATTTTCCGCTTCCGAGGCATCAAGAAGTTTTCCCATGAGCGGTCCTCCTGCGATAATCCGGAAATTATCCGTAAGGACACCGCCTGCCGCTGCAATACAATCCACAATGGGGGTCCCCAGGGGCGCGTGGACAATGGAAGGAACCGGAACCTCCCCCGTTACGGTAAGGTACCTGTGGGTAAAGGGCCTTCCCTGTGCTGCCTCATAAACCTGGTAGGCTGTGGCAACATTGGAAACCACAACCCCCACATCCGGAGGGATTCCCCCGGGAGGTACTGTCCGTCCCGTCACGTCTAATACCAGGGATTGTTCGCTTCCCGCAGGATAAAAGCTCCCCATGAGAAAAAGCTGAGCCCGGCTGCCAAGCTCGCCAATGGCAGCCATGAGGCTTGCGGTTTCATCCCTGTAATTCTCCTTGAGGGCCAGATAAAGCCTTCCCGCACCGATAAGCTCCGCCATCATCTCCATGGCAGCCACGATTTGACGGGACTTGTTCTTCATGATATAGCGGTCGGTACGCAGGAGGGGCTCGCATTCGGCACCGTTGAGAATAAGTGTTTCCGCCCTGCACGCAAGCTTTGTGTGGGTTGGAAAACCGGCGCCGCCGCAGCCTACCACACCTGCGGCACGGATCATGTCTATAAGGCTCATGTATCCTTCACAACCTCCACACTGTCAATAATGCCGACGATGGCAGCATCCACTGCAAGCTCTTCTTTCCCGAATGCGCGGCGGGCCGTGCTGCCGCTGACGACCAGAACCCTTTCGCCCACTCCGGCTCCCACCACATCGGCAGCCACAAAGGGTCTGCTTTTAGAATCCCCTGCGGGATTGAGCTCCCGGACAATCATGAGCTTAAGGCCGCAAAGGCTCTGCTCCTTTTTTGTTGCCCACACATTTCCTATGACTTCGCAGATGGTCATCCTCATTCCTCCCTGTCATACTCAACGGGCACCTTAGCCCCATTGAGCACATCAAGAGCCAGAGGCGTTACAATGGAACCTTTTGTAAGCCGCAGCACCTCTACCCCTTTTTTTATAAATTCCCTTGCATCAGCCTCCGTAATCACAGGACGTCGCGGCTCTTTAGGTACCCGGAGCTTGTCCGGGTATTTTCCGGAGCTTGTACCGTTTAAATCCCGCCGGATCTGATCCGGCGAATAAAGCCTGACGCCATAGCCCTCTATCTGCCTCACATACCCTTCCAATACGTCGTAAAGCTTTTGAGCGGCAGTTTTCTTCCATTTGCGGAACAGAAGTGCTTCGGGTAAAAGGTAAACGGGTATTCCTGCCAAAAGCGCATTCAAAACCGTACCGGACACTCCCGTGCCTCCCCTTGCCAGACCAAGGTCCCCAAGCTCGGCATGGCTTAGCTGGGTGACAATGACGCAGCGGCAGCCTGAAACCTCCTCCTCAACCCGCTTACAAGGCTCTATCCGGCACAGGCTGAAGCCTGCCAAGCCTTCCGTGCCCAGCACAGCCGGATCCCCGGCTACGAGAATGCACTGTTTTTTGGGGGAAGCGCACGCTTCCTTTCCCTGCCGGGCAAGCTCGGACATCACTGTCCTTGTGATTCTATCAATCAATTCCGATGACAGGTCCATTTTGCCTCCTATACTCTCAGACGATTAGGGTCCCTGTAAGTCCATTTCGGCCGCCGCAGGCATTGGCCTCGTCAAAGTCGATGTGCATGGCGAGGCTGAATTTGGGACTAACCCGCACCGGTACTTGGTCAAAGGTAATTCGCCGGGGTGTGTTCATCCTTACTCTTACAAGCTGCCCGTCCCGCACACCCAGCCTGAGGGCATCGTCCGGTGTCATATGAATATGGTTTTGGGCCACAATGACACTTTCCTTTGCCCCAACCATCCCCTTTTCCGATAAAAGATAAACGCCGGGAGCTCCCTGTGTATCCCCGGACAGCCGGACAGGGGCCTCAATGCCCAAGGCTTGAGCGTCCGAAAGGGTCAGCTCTACCTGGGTGTGCTCCCGCAAAGGGCCCAGCACCGCCACATTTCTAAACTCACCCCGGGAGGTAAGAAGGGTTACACGCTCCTCACAGAGGTATTGTCCCGGCTGTGACAAATCACGCTTTGGCGTCAGCCGGCAACCCGCACCGAACAAAGCCTCGGCATCCTCTTTGGACAAATGGACATGTCTGCCCGACACTTCCACAGGGATTTGATTCTTTCCCCTGTCTTCGGTCAACGCTCTTGTCAGGACCTCCGTGACAATTCCGCGCAGTGTGCTCTCATCCATTGGCTAAAGCTGCCTCCCATCAAACAGTTCATTTGTAATAGTCTGTAACCAGCCGCAGCAGCATAATGTAGACGGCGCTGCTCAGCCGGTTCATGCCCTGGAGGATATCCCTCCGGGACAGATTCTCTCCGTCCCAGAATGCAGCCGCCGCCGCAAGCTCCGCTTCTCTTGAACGTGTGCGCAGGCTGTTGAGGCCCGCTCCCAGTTCTCCCAGCCTGTAGTCCGGAAGAAGATGGGGAATACCGAAATACTCCCTGGGATGGTGGGACATTTTTCTAAGCTCCCCCTCGTTCAGCCCGAAAAGCCGGATGGCGGGCAGGGGTTTTCCCGTAACCTCACAAGCCAGCAGCTGCCTTGCATAAGCCAGCAGCTCCCCAAGCTCCTCCGTCAGACGCGACAGCCCCCGGACATCGGCCTTTACCTGCAATTCAATGATAAAAGCCTCCAGTGAATCCAGCCTGCCCCGAAACAAAATACGGGATTGGGTTTTGGGTACCAGTACATTGCCATACAGGTGGGTCATATGCTCCGGTTTTTCATCGTAGCAGCGGCCATCCTCGCCCACATACCCGCAAGACCCGGCTTGAACCTGAGGAAAGGAAGCCGACTCCGGATTTTGAGTAAAGGAAGCAGCCTCCGTATTCTTTGGAGGTTCCTCAACAAACACCAGCTTAAGCTTCTTATCCCGTATATACTCCCGGGCCTCTTTCGTAATATAGGCCTTGGCATCCGCATGAATTTCACTGAGCCCCTGCTTAAAATGCAGCTGGCGTACGGTATCCTCGCTGATAATCGTCATTCCTGTTCAACCCCTTTGAATTTGAGCAGCCTTATCCCAGGGTGGGAAGAATGCTCTCCACCTCATTGTGGGGCCTGGGAATGACATGGACGGAAAGAAGCTCTCCTACCCGTGAAGCCGCTGCGGCGCCTGCATCTGTCGCAGCCTTAACCGCTCCCACATCGCCTCGCACCATGACGGTGACAAGTCCGCCGCCGATATGCTCCTTGCCGACCAATACCACATTAGCGGCCTTCACCATTGCGTCCGCCGCCTCAATTGCCCCAATAAGACCTTTTGTTTCAATCATGCCAAGAGCCTGTAAATTTGCAGCCATGTTTATGTCCTCCTTAATCCTTTAATCTTTAATCCTAATTCTTAGTTCATACTTCTTACTTCTTAAGTACTCAGTTTTCAGTCCCTGTTTCTTAGTCTTAATCCTTAATAGGGTCTTCTTACCCTTGCGCAGTCTGTCATCTCACTCCTGCGTATGCCGATTTTCTCACCCTTGCGCAGCCTGTCATCTCACTCCTGGACAACATTAAGCTGAGGCAAAAGCTTTTCCACCTCACTGTGGGGCCGGGGAATAACGTGGACGGAAACCAGCTCCCCCACCTTTTTAGCCGCAGCAGCACCTGCGTCGGTGGCAGCCTTAACCGCTCCCACATCGCCTCGCACCATGACGGTAACAAGCCCGCCGCCCACGCGCACCTTGCCGATGAGTGTCACATTCGCAGCCTTTACCATGGCATCGGCAGCTTCCACGGAAGCAACCAGACCTTTTGTCTCAACCATTCCCAGAGCCTGTAAATTACTCATTTTCATATCCTCCCAGATTCATTATTCAATAGCTTGTTGAGTACCTCCTGAGTGATTTTCCGTATGTAGTCCTCAGAAAGTATTTCTTCTAATTTTTCGGCATTCTCATGAAGGCTTTTTGTTTCGCTCTTGGCCTCATATGCCGCCTTTACTCCGGAAGGCCTCAGAGCTTCCAGCTCCCTCACCCCATAGGCGACACGGCGGATATTAATAAGATTCAAGGGTGTTATATTATCCGAGGTCGCGCTTTTGCCCTGTGCGCCGCAGCCCAGTGTCAGGGCCGGGGCCAGCCCCGTGGTGGCGCCTACCCCTCCCAGCGCCCCCGGAGTGTTTACCAGAAGCCTGGAAACAGGCTTTTTAAGGGCAAATTCACGGATTACTGCTTCATCCTGGGAGTGGATTGTCATGGTATGACCCACCCCTTCGTTTTGAAGTATGGCAATACACTTATCGCAGGCCTTCTCCCAATTCTCCTCAACAAAGAAGGCCAGCACGGGACACAGCTTTTCCCTGGAATAGGGATAGGTCGGCCCTACCTTTGTCTGCTGGGAAACCAGAACCCGGGCGCCCTCGGGCACTGTGATCTCAGCCAGTCTGGCGATGGTCTGCACATCCTTGCCCACAATGGCGGGATTCATGGTGTTATTGGAGCGCATAAGCACCTTCTCAAGCTTCTTCGATTGCTCCTCGTTGAGGAAATAGCCCCCCTGCTTTCGTATCTCAGCCATGACTGCGTCCTTAATGCAGCTTTCTGTAACAATGGACTGCTCGGAGGCGCAGATGGTACCGTTATCGAAGGTTTTGCTGTCTATAATCCGTTTGACGGCAAGGGAGATATCCGCCGTCCGTTCGATATACGCAGGACCGTTTCCGGGCCCCACTCCCAGCGCCGGATTTCCGGAGCTGTAGGCGGCCTTTACCATCTCCTGGCCCCCGGTTGCCAGAATAATGCCAATATCCCTGTGCTTCATAAGGGCATCCACAGCCTGCATGGTAGGCGTTTCAATGCACTGGACAAGATCCTCCGGCGCGCCGGCTTTCAAAAGGGCCTGCCGGATTACCCGGGTGGTTTCAAGAATACATTTTCTGGCGTTTGGGTGAGGGCTTATCACCACGGCGTTGCCTGCCTTCACGGAAATAAGCGCCTTGTACATAACGGTGGAGGTAGGATTTGTGGAGGGGATAAGGGCGGCCACCACACCCATGGGCACACCAATCTCCATAATCCCTTTTTCACGATCCTCACGGATGATGCCCACGGTTTTCATATTCTTTATAAAATCGTACACAACCCGGCTTCCCAGTAAATTCTTCACCGTCTTATCCTGCCAGACGCCAAAGCCGGTTTCTTCCACCGCCATTTTGGCCAGCGGTTCCGACTGTCCCTCACAGGCCTCGGCTATCTCACGGACCAGAACGTCAAGGCGCTCCTGGCTCCAGGCTGCAAGCTCCTTTTGGGCTATCCTGGCTTTTGCGATGAGATCCCGCACTTCCTGTACGGACATAAGATCCCTGTCAAGCTTCAAAGCAAACCCACTCCCTTCATTATCATGAAAAATAATCCATCACCTTCGTTACAATTCCAGTGGATTGGAAGCAATGCTGGCCACCATTTCGGCAAATGCCTCGCAGGCCGCTTTGCAGGCTGCCTGTTCACCAGTGAGCAGAGCTCCTGCAAAATTGGTTTCGGTAGGGGGCCCGTAAAACAGCTTAAGCTCCACATTGGCCGCTTTAAGAGCGGCATCCAGACCGCACATGGCCTCCCCGGGAGGAGCTATGAGATAGGCCAGGGCTTGTCCTGCTTCAATCTTGGCCTGCTTTGAGAGATACTCTCCGGACCTTGAGATAACATGGGCAAAGTAAATCACCGAATCATCCTCATTGGCGCTGAAAAAGCTGGCCTCGTTTTCAATACAGCCTATTGCCGCTTCCATGCCGCTTCGCACCTCGTCGGGATTTTCACCTGCCAGGATTCCTATAAATTCACCCGCCAGGCGTGTTGAGGCGTTTTTAGCCCCCGCGTACATGGATTTGGCGTATACCACGCGAACCCGGGCCTTTTTGGTGGCCTCGTCCAGGGCGGTATAGGATACATCATCGCTGTCAGTGGTGAGAATACCCAGGCTGCGGCAGCCCTTGGGCACCTTCAGGCTTTTGAGCAGAGCCGGATCCGCATTGGGTATGTAGCGAACGCTCAGCACATGGGTTTTAATGGGATCCCCTTTCATCCTAGCCCTCCTTTTATAGCTGCAGCTCTACGCCGCTCACTTTTCTGTCCAGAATGGTTTTAATGACCTGGGCAATGTGAGCACCTGCTTCCACGGCGGGAATGCCTCCGCTGTGGATATTGGAGACAACCGTCCGTCTGGCCTCCGGCATGCCCACTTTTCCCTGGTAGGCAATATAGGCGCTCATGCTGTTGGCCGTGGCAAGCCCCGGCCTCTCCCCGATAAGCACACAGGTCACGTCGGCGCCCAAGGTTTCCGAAACCACATCCATGGCCGGAACCCGGCCAAATTTCACAAAGAACGGCGTGCCTGTGCTTATTCCATAATCCTTCAAACCATCCAGCAAGGCAGGCAGGATATCCCTGGCATTGGCATCCACCGCCTGACTGCTGAGCCCGTCTGAGAGATAAACCTGAACCTGAGGGTTTTGACTGCACCTTGCCGCCATTTCCTGAATGCTTTCAGGTGAGAACTGCCGTCCCTTATCCGGGCGGGTCAGGTGCTCATTCCTGTTTTGGCAGAGGGTTTGAAAGGAAAACAGTTGAAGCTCGTCCAGGATAGCCTCGTTTACATCCCGGAACACCGCGTCCATGGCCACCGCATGGTCGGCCCTGAAGGTTAGCTGGGCCCGGGTGCCAAGCCTTGGGCCCGCCTTTCCCAGACCGATTCGAGCAGGAGTTCTCTGTTTTAATTGCACCAGCGCATCGGGATTTTGGGCTCCCTGGAGCATAATCTGTTTTTTCGTTTCCGCCGCTGTCAAATCCATGAGGGACTCGTCTCCAGGGTCCCCTGATTGGATAGCTCCAACCAGCCCAACCTCACCGGCCGGATTCTGTTGGGGATTTTCTTTTCTCCCCAGCTTTTCTTCCAGCAGCCGCAGCACTTCGGCAGTAACCTGTTCAAGCAGTTTATCATTGTTCATTTCAAGCCCGACCTCCCTGAAAACAAAGTGGGGTCACCGGCAAGGGAAGTGAGTCTTCCGTTCTCCATAATCCCCATACGCTCAAGCCACAGCTCAAACTCCCTTGTGGGACGCAAGCCCAGGGTTTCCCTTACAGCAAAGGCATCGTGATAGGAGTTGGTCTGGTAATTGAGCATAACGTCATCACCGGTGGGGACGCCGATAACTTAAGTACACCCCGCCGATGCCAAAAGCAGTACCAGATTCTCAATATCATTCTGGTCGGCCATCATGTGGTTGGTATAGCAGCAGTCGCAGCCCATGGGTAAGCCAGACAGCTTGCCCATGAAATGATCCTCCAGTCCCGCCCGGATGACCTGCTTGCTGTCGTAAAGGTACTCGGGACCGATAAACCCCACCACGGTGTTGACCATGAAAGGGGAGAAGGCCTTGGCAAAGGCATAGCAGCGGGCCTCCATGGTTACCTGATCCGTGCCGTAATGGGCATCGGAGGACAATTCGGAGCCCTGACCGGTTTCAAAATACAAAAGATTTGGCCCCGGAGCCGACCCTTTTCGCTTTAGCAGAGCCTGGGCCTCCCTTACCGTGTCGGTCGTAAAGCCAAAGGCCTCGTTTCCCTTCTGAGATCCTGCAATGCTCTGGAAAATCAGATCCGCCGGGGCGCCCTGCCTGACAGCTTCGATTTGGGTGGTAATATGGGCCAGCACACAATGCTGGGTGGGGATTTGCCAGGCATCCTTAATCTCCTGGAACCGTTTAAGTATCTCCCGGCAGCTTGAAACGGAATCGCTTACAGGATTAAGGCCGATAAGCGCGTCGCCTGAGCCATAGCTCAGCCCCTCGTATACAGAGGCGGTAATTCCTTCCAAATCATCGGTGGGGTGATTGGGCTGAAGACGTGTGGAGAAGGTTCCCCGCTTTCCCAGGGTGGTAATGCAATGGGTATGTATACGTATTTTATTTGCCGCATAAATAAGATCCAGATTGGACATGAGCTTTGCCGTACCGGCAATCATTTCCGCTGTCAAGCCCCTGCTTACCCTTTGAATGTCCTCCGCAGTGGTGCCGTATCGTAAAAGCCACTCCCGGAACTCTCCCACCGACCAGTTTTTTATCTCGTTATAGATGGTTTCATTAACCGCATCCTGATCGATACGGGTTACATCGTCTATATCATAATCCACGGCAGGATGGTTCCGAAGATCACTAAGGAGCAGCTCCGACAGGACCTCCTTTGCGGCGATTCGCTCGCTGTCGGTTTCTGCCGCCAGTCCTGCCAGTATATCCCCCGATTTTTTTTCATTGGCCTTGGCCAGCACCTCTTTTACCGATGGGAACTGATATACCTGCCCTGCCAGCTTCGTCTTAAGTCTCAATGCTACTCCTCCTTACTTCCTATCCATAGATGAGGGTCTTCACAACTACGGGAACCGCAAGCCCTCCTGCCACAGGCCTGCCCAGATCGATATAGTCACCCTGGCGTGCCCGGATGCCATCGATACAGACAATGGCCCAGCTTCCCGGTATTCTTCGTTTTAAAGCCTGTCCCAGAGCCTTGGCAAAATCATGCTCCGTAAGAACAAACAGGCTTTGCTTGTCCGAAAGGAGCCCTTGGGCAACCTTTGCTATGACGTCAGCCAGGTTTGAAAGCTGCCGGTAGGTGGGATTTTCAATAGACTTGAAACAGAACAGAACATTTTCCGAGGAGCTTTGCTTTAAAAACCAGTCCGCCCGCTCCCAAAGCGAATCGGTGTCACCCAAAAGGCATCGGCTCTCCACTTCCCTGCCGGGCACAAAGGCGGGCAGATTCCGCACGGGGAAGGCTTCTTCTCCGGAATAGCTGATGGTACTGCCGCTGATGGACGTTGTATAAGCGCCCGCACCAATAACGGTGGCTCGGATGGTTTCTCTGGCGGGGATAACGGTAAAGCTCCTGTAAAGTGTACTTCTAAGGATACTGTCCGCCAGCAGCGGCCCAATATCGCCGTGGACAAACCAATCGCCGCCAGGACTTTGGATATGATCGGCAACGCCTCCCGAGAAGGAGAGGCAATCCAGGCGTCCGGGGTTTGCAAGCAAGCTGCTTCCCCGTGTTCGAACCTTTTCGCACAGGGGTGATCCGGGGAGCACCCCCACGGCTTCGCCTATGAGTTCGGCCATCCTATCGGTTACCCGCCTCAGCTTTTCCGGTTCGGCTTTTTCACCGGAGTAAAAGGCCAGCCCCAGTGACTGGGCTACTAACGCGAAGCTTTCGCTCACATAGGAAAGGCTTCCGTCCTTCTCCACCCTCACCAGTCTGCCGCCCACATCCAGGCAGCAGCAGCCCAGGGCTTCTCCGGCCCGGAAAACCGCAATATTGGTGGTGCCTCCCCCCACATCAAAATTGACGGCAATGCACCCGGTTTGCCGGGAGTATTGCTGAACTCCCGCTCCCTGAGCCGCGATTACGGATTCAAGGTCCGGACCTGCCGTAGCAACCACAAAGTCGCCCGCAAAGCCGCTCAGAATTTCCGTTACCTGCTCCGCATTGTGCTTTCGGGCAGATTCCCCTGTAATGATGACCGCACCGGTCTGTACCATCTGGGGGTTTATTCCCGCTTCTTGATATTCCGCTTTTATTATTTCCGCCAACGCGGTGATGTCAATTTGATTGCCGGTTAACTGAGGAGTGATGTAGATCCTGCTTCGATAGATGATCTCTTTGCTCACGATTGAAATGCGAGGGACGAGAAAGCCCGGTGCAGTGTTCCTGATACCCAGTCTTGTCAGTACCATGCTGGTGGTGGTTGTCCCCACATCAATCCCGACGCTTAAAATAGATGAGTCCATCTTTCAGCCTCCCCGGCAATTCCGTCACCTGCTTGTCCGATTGTATTTTAGTGCTTCCTGTCTCAAATGAACCCTTCAAATATGAAAAGAGCTTCACTCTCTTCGATTGAGCGAGCAAAGCCACATTGCTTTCCGATGCGGCAGCGCACCGGTTTCTTATACAAAAATTATATCAACAATATTCATTTTTGTAAACATTCTTAGATAATTTTTTCTTATTATGAGTTTATTCTATTTATATTTTAAGTTTATGAGGATTTGTTTCAATATTATGAATTTTATTTCAAGAATCCACATGGACTTAAGTTTTATGAAATTCCCCTTCAATCTATCCGTTCACTCGGACTTCGAGAGGGGTCCAAAGGAGGCTGAAAACTTTCTGAGCTTTTTGGTTATCCGATCATTGATGGTGCCGTTAGGGTAGCTGCCGTCAGGAAGCCTTTCCCCCGCCCTCACGCCGGTTAAAATCTCCAGCCCTTCTTCCACCGTCTTAATGGGGTAAATATGAAACAGCCCTTTTTCCACAGCCTCCACCACCTCATCATTAAGCACAAGATTCTGTATATTTTGGCTTGGCAAAATAATCCCCTGCTTTCCGGTGAGTCCCCGAATGCGGCAGATTTCAAAAAAACCCTCGATTTTACAGGTCACTCCCCCAATGGGCTGGATGTAGCCCAGCTGATTAACGGAGCCCGTAGCGGCAATTCCCTGATACACAGGAAGATCTGAGAGGCTTGAGAGAATGGCATAGAGCTCGGCGGAGGAAGCGCTGTCCCCGTCGATAAAGCCGTAGGATTGTTCAAAGCAAAGACTGGCCGAAAGGGACAGGGGGTTTTCCTGGGCATATTTGCGTCCAATGTAGCCGCTTAATATAAGTACGCCCTTGCTGTGGGTGATTCCGCCTGTCTCAACCTCCCTTTCAATGTCCAGTATGCCTTCCTTCCCCATATAGGTAGTGGCCGTAATACGGCAGGGCTTGCCAAAGGCCAGATCGCCTGTCTCAATAACGGCAAGGCCGTTAATCTGCCCTACCTCGTAGCCATCGGTATCAATAAGTAGTGTTCCCTCCCGAACCTGCTCCAGAAGCTCATCATTATAACGGCTGGAACGCCTGCGCTTTTCCGCGGCGGCTTTTTTGACATGCCGCTCGGTAACCAGTGCGCTGCCCTCTATACGGGCCCAGGTGCCTGACTCTCCCAAAAGGCTGCCCACCTCGCTGAATTGGGCGGAAAGCTTATTCTTATCCTCAACCAGCCTGCAGCTGTAATTGATGACCGACATGACACCGGCTTTGTCAAAGTGGGCTATTCCCTCACGGCTGCAAAAGGAGCTGATGTACTGTGCGATTTTATGTTCATTTTCCTGATTGTAGGGAAGGTAATTGTCAAAGTCGGCTTTGATCTTAAAGAGCTTTCTGAAATCCTGGTCCATGTGGTATAAAAGGTGATAAACCTCCGGACTTCCCACAAGGATAATTTTCACATTAACCGGAACAGGCTCCGGCTTCAGCGCGGATACAGCCACAAGCCCCATCTGCTCCTTTATGTTTTCAATAACAATCTGCCGGGTTTTGAGCGTTCGTTTAATAATCTCATAAGCTCTGGGATTAGCCATCACATCGGTTACCTGGAGAATAAGAAAGCCTCCGTTGGCCTGGTGAAACAGCCCCGGCTTGATAAGGGTGTAGTCGGTAATCATGGTCCCCAGCTCATTTTCGTATTCACAGCGCCCCATAAGATTGTAATAGGTGGGGTTATAGTCCACAATGACGGGAGCTCCCGTCAGGCGGCTGTTATCCACAAGAAGATTTATCCGGTAATGGTCATAGGGGTTTTGCTCCCCGCTTCTTTTAAGCATCAGCCTGTAGAAGGGGGATTGGCTTTGATCCTCGTCATCCCTGGCAACAAGCTTGTCGATATTGGACAGAATATCCTTCTGAACGCCGTTTAAGTATTCGACCACAAAGGGAAAAAGCTTGTATTTATCCTTAAGAATGTTCATATGGACGCCTACGGCATAAAGGGCAATCTGATTTTCCCAGTCTCTGACGGCCTTTTCGGCCTCCATTTCAATTTCATGGATTTTACGTATGGTCTCCGCCGTTTCATTCTGGAGAATTTCCGAGGACTTGGTAAGCTCCATCTTCACATCCTCGTCAAGAGCCTTGAACTCCTCCTCGCTTAAGGGCTCGTCATCAATGACAGGCATAAAATAAATGCCCGAGGTTGTCATTTTAACGCGAAAGCCCCTTTCGGCGGCTTCCTTTGTAAGCACCAGGGAATACTCATCCTTCTTCTCACGAAATTCCTTAATGATGCGGGACCGCTCCGTAACATATTCCTCACCCTCAAAGGCCTTGCAGATTTCCTGCTCGATGATGCGGACAAAGTCCTCCATATCCTTTTTAAAATCCCGCCCTGTTCCCGCGGGAAGGTTCAAGGCCTTTGGCCTGTTGGAGTCCTCAAAATTATACACATAGCACCAGTCATCGGGCACAGGCATGAGCCGCCCGTGCTTTTGGGCACTTTCAAGCCCATAACGGGTTTTCCCCACTCCCGGTTCCCCTGACAGGTACAGATTATAGCCGTCCATTTGAACCGCAAGGCCAAAATCCGTGGCATCCGAGGCCCGGTTTTGTCCGATAAGCTCCCTTGAAGGAGCAAGCTGAGAAGTATTCTGAAATTTAAGCCAATCCGGATCGCATTCTCTTTTCAAGCTCCCCGCTGAAAGCGGCCCAACCGCCATGCTAAAGCCCCCCGACTAATATATTGTGGACAGTCTCTTCCTCCGGCCTCATGCCGGACCATTTAAAAAGACCCACTATATTCTATAGAAAAGGAGGACTTATTATGACAGGCCTGAACCTCGTACCTATATTCCGTAAATCCTTGAATATTTTGAAGTAAGGTAATCGGTGTAATAGGAGGAATTCAGAGCTTCGTTTTCTCTTTATTGCAGCGTAAGATGTTAATGAAATCCGGTGGGCGGCAACACAATTTCTTTGTGTGTAAGCTATCAAGGCGTTTTACAAAAAAGTGCTCCGAATAGCCGTAGAAAGGGGCACCTTAAACTTTCCCCTGCTCCACAGCCACAGGAGCGTATGAAGATCGATAGGCGTGTAAGGCGTGCCCTTCAAAACCTCTTCCCAGCGCGTCGCCACAAGCTCCTGAACATTGGCCTGGGTCCTTTCCGAAGGAGAAATAAGCCCCAAATGCTCACTTGCCTGAATGATATGGGTATCCGGCGCCACCGTTAAGGCTTCCTTATCCTTAAAAGACACATCGGTGTATTGGCTCATAACATAAAGCCAATAATTCAGTATTTTATTTCCCCCAAGGTAGGGGAAATCCGGTTTATTGGAGAGAATATACCCTTTGATGCAGCTCACAGAGCTATGATGTTCACGAAATAAATCTCTCAAATCTCCGTTAAATTTTTCACATATAGTGACCGACAACCGCCTCCAGATGAGGGGCTGCTTATTAGGCTGAAGAGCTAGCCTGTATTTAGTAAGCTTATGTACCAGCTGCTCGTTTGAAAGCCTTAACACCTGTTCGGGAGAAAAAACCTCCCTGGTATCGGAATCCAGATAGGTTCTGCAGGCGCTTTCCCATAATTTATAGGAATTGCGCTGATAATTAAGGGCCATGGGCAGAGTAAAATAAAGATAATTGCTGTTTGAGCCTTTCTCAAGCCCGGGATTTTCATCCTCGGGCATTTTCTCCCCGCCTAATTGGCCGGCTTTATATAAGCACATAAGCTTATCGATTTTGTCAATGAAAGGATCCGCCTTCATTTTTGTTCCTTCACCTTAGCCCACATAATAAAGGCATCCTCATGATTATCGGAGTAATACCTTTTCCGGCGGCCCTTTACTTCAAAGCCAAGGCTTTCATAGAGCCGTATAGCTGCCTCGTTGCCTACCCGAACCTCCAGAGTAAGGAAATGGACTCCCTGCTTACCGGCCTCTATGAACAAATTGCTTAAAACCTTACGCCCCAGGCCCTTGCGCCTGAAATCGGGATGCACGGCGATGTTGGTAATATGGCCCTCATTGAGTACCTTCCACATTCCGCCGTAGGCGATTACGCTGCCGTTTATTTCAATTACCTTATAGAACGCATTGGTATTGGCCAGCTCCTCTTCAAACATGCCTCTGGACCAGGGAACGCCAAAGGACTTGTTCTCGATAATTAAAACCTGCTCCAAATCGCCGTGGGAAAGATTTCGAACAATACCCTCGCTTTTCATGCGCTCAGCCTGGGAAGGCCTTAAGTAAAAGGGTTCCAAATTGAAGGGACTAAAATCCTCTGCTTTTCCCTTCCGGTAGCTTTGCTCCGCAAGAAGTGCAACAGCTGCCGCACGGGGCATGAAAAGCTCCGGCTCAGCCGAAAATACCCTGTCCGGAAAAAGGGATTCCAGGTACGCTTTATGAAGGGGTACTCCGTCCCCCACTAAAAGCAGGGATTCGTCCGGAGCAAGAACGGAGGAAAGCGTCTCGGCCCACTGATTCACAGGCAGACCCACTGCCTCCCGGACAGCAGCCAGCTCCTGCTCCCGCCTTCTGTAGAGAGCCGTATAGATCTGATTATTCCTTGCATCAATCATAGGACAGATGAGACCGGGAAAATCCGGCACCGAATAGGCCAGACTGTCAAGGGTATTTACACCTATTGCCGGTTTTTGAAGGGCGTAAGCCATTCCCTTTATGGTAACCACCCCGATGCGCAGCCCGGTAAAGGAACCGGGGCCTGCCGATACCGCGAATAAATCCACCGCCTCCGGCTTTTTGTCAACAAGGGAAAGCAGCGCCTCTACCAAAGGGATGATTCTGGCGGAATGGTTCTTTCCGTTTCTGCTGGTAAGCTCCATAAGTACGGCCCCGTCCTCCACAAGGGCGCAGGATGCGGGTGCCAGTGCAGTGTCCAGTGCGAGGGTCAGCATGATAACATGGCCTGCCTTTCAATAACAATGGTACGCCCGTCTTCCTGGGCGCCATTGCGTTCCAATTTTATATGGAGGGTATTTGAGGGAAGAAGCTCAGGGATACGGTCGCCCCATTCCACAAGGCAAACCGCCTGTCCGTCAGCATACTCCTCCCATCCGATGGCATAGAGCTCCTCGGGATCATCTACCCGATAAACATCGAAATGATGCAGCGTTAAAGGACCCTCATAGGTGTTTACCAAAGTGAAGGTGGGGCTTACCAGATCGTCGGTAATGCCAAGTCCCAGAGCAATGCCCTTGGCCATGGCTGTTTTTCCTGTCCCCAAATCTCCTTCCAGGCTTACGGTGTCGCCCGCCTTAAGGTATCTGCCCAGCTTCTCTCCCAGATTCCGGGTTTCTTCCTCGGAGGCGGTATGATAAATCTTCGGTATTTCCATAGGTAAACTCCTTAAGCTTCCTTCTTCACCTTTCATTCACAGACAAACTCCTTAATCTTCCTTCACGGCCTTTCATTCACAGGCAAAAGCCTTACTGTTATACTTCCTGATTTTCCCAAACAATTTTCCCGTTAATTACAGTCAGCCTTGTCTTTGAAAGATAATTAAGGGGATGACCGTCAAAGAGAACCATATCCGCGTCCTTGCCTAACTCCAGGCTTCCTACCCTGTCCTCAATGCGGCAGGCTCTGGCAGCGTTAATGGTGACGGACTTCAAGGCTTCCTCCTCAGCCATGCCTTCCCGAACGGCTAATGCTGCGCACACGAGCAGATGCTGAAGCGGTACACAGGGATGATCGCTCATAATGGATACTTCCACACCGCTTTGAGACAGTATGCCGGGGGCCTTCAGGGATTGGTTGCGAAGCTCAATTTTGGATCGGTCCGTTAACAGGGGGCCAAGGATAACAGGGTAGCCTGCTTCCTTTAAGACATCGGGTATGAGCCATCCTTCGGTGCAATGCTCCAGGGTCATGTCCAGATTAAACTCCTTGGCAATACGGATGGCAGTAACAATATCATCCGCCCTGTGGGCATGAGCTTTTACCACAAGCTCCCGCTTAATGACGGGGATCAGCGCTTCCAGCTTCATGTCGAACTCGGGACGTTCGTTTTCTTCCTTATCCTCTTCATACTCATTAATGGCCTGAAGATACTCTTTGGCTTTATAAAGCTGCTCCCGCAGGATGGCGGCGGTGGCCATACGGGTGCTTGGAACCTGATGCTTCTCATGGTAAACCGTCTTGGGGTTTTCACCAAAGGCAATTTTCATGGCACAGGGCTGTCTGACAACCATCTCATCGGTTGTTCTGCCATAGGTTTTAAGAGCAACAAACTGCCCACCTATAACATTGGCGCTGCCGGGGCCGGTCACAGCCGTGGTAATGCCGTTCTGGCGGGCTTCCTCAAAGGAACGGTCAGCGTGATAAACGCCGTCAAGAGCACGTAACTGGGGGGTTACCGGATCCGTCATTTCATTGACATCGTCTCCCTCGAAGCCAACGGCATCCTCAATCATACCGATATGGGCATGGGCATCCACAAGACCGGGCAGCAGGTATTTTCCCCCGGCATCGATAACCGTTTTGCCGGTTTCGTCAAGACCATAGCCGGACATAGGGCCAATACCGGTAATCTTCCCGTTCATTGACTCAATATACCCGGAATCATAGCTTATCCCAGCCATCGTCAGTATTTTCGCGTTTTTTATAATAAGCATAAAACCTCCGTAGAGTTCATTGAATTTTAAAAATGAATCTCTCCAATTATAGCATATCTTCAGGTGCGTTGCAGCAATCGGGAAAACCGTACCCGGCATACCCTGTAAGATTAATTTCAAAAAGGCATCAAAGGTCAGGCATTGCCACATTCATTTTAAATATAGTCAAATTGTCCCGCCAGTGAACAGGGAAAGTGTAATAAGATTGGATTATAGTAAATACCTGTGGTACTAACCGGGAGGATTTATGGCTCTTAATTGGATAAAGGTTGAGGACTTCTCATTTAACTGTTTTCTGCTTATGGAAACCTTTCAAATTAAACTCATGTGCGGCTGGCATCATCAAAAGGAATGGAAAAGCCATTTAGGCGTCGCTCTTGCCTATAATCCGGCAGTTAAATGGTATTTTATACATAAGTGCCCGGAAAGCGCCGCTTTTGTCGAGGAAGTCACCTGTAATGTCCCTGACGGGCTTAGCCGTGAAGAGGTTCGCAATGCTGAGATCCTTGCTATGGCAGGAGTTGAGGATTTTGTCACTTACACACGTCCGGAAATACTGGACGCAAGCTGCGATTTCATTTATGCCTGGGATAAAAAAAGACTCTTTGAGCTTGCAGACCTGACGGATAGGATCGTGCTTGATGTTGGCAGCGGTTCAGGGAGGCTTGCCTTTGCGGCTTCCGAGCAGGCACATCAGGTGTATGCCAGCGAGCCTGTGGATACACTCCGTCACTATTTGAGGGAAAAAATCCACCGCTTGAATATTATGAATATCCGTGTGGTGGATGGAATGGCCCATTGCCTGCCTTATCCCGATAACACCTTTGATATTGTAATGTCAGGACATGTGGTAGGGGATGATTATGATGCCGAATTGGCTGAGCTGACAAGGGTTGTGAAATCTGGCGGCTGGCTCCTTGACTGCCCGGGAGAAGATCCCCACAAGGGTGACCCCCATGAGGAAATGCTAAAGCGCGGCTGGGAAGAGCTTTACTATACCAGTAATCTGGGCGGGGATGTTTATCGCTATCGGAAGCAAATCTTCAAATGATTTTCATAGCGTCAGAACCGGCTCCATAATTCCCTTTAACACTCTATAAAAGAAGCCGTAAAGCAGATACTTCAAACTTCCCGGGAACGGGAAGAGCTTAATAAAATGAAGATTAATGATCTCTGAGGCTTCCATATTCCAATCGATTAATCCGCTCCTGCTCCGCATTAATGTAATAACGCACATAACCGCTGGACTCTACTTCAGGCCGACCTGCTACAAAATCCGTTACAATCAGGGATGGCTTCTCGTATGCTTCTTTTTCCCGGTTATAGTTTACCTGCAGGGAATAGTAGTAGTAGTTAAACTTCTGCATACCCTGGTCTTGGGCTGAATAGAAAAACACAGTGTCCTCAGCTCTTTCCTCTGTAAAGCCTCTGATAGAAATATCATGCCTGACAGTATTGGATAGAAGGGTTGTTTCCCTGCCATCATCCTCAATAAATACGATCTCGTCACCTCCAAAACCATTGGCGCTATAAAACCGCTTTGCAGGATCATGGGTCAGTATAACATACCCCGCCTTATTGATAAAGAAAGCCACATCCAGGGCCGGCCGGGCGGTAATCTGTTTGAGTCTGCCGTCCTTCACAGCATATAGTCCGGCTTCACCACAATAGAGATTGTTCTGTTTATATGCGACAGCTTTAAACTCCCATTCCTCCAGCGTATCCTGAATCGTGGTGTAGCTGTCAATAACCGCTCCATCGGTAGTCCTTATCATTGAGACAGTTGTATTTTGCGGAGTAGCTTTCCAGACTACGGCATAAATCCCGTCAAAACCAGCCACCTGGGTACCCTGCTCATAATCAAAGCTTGCTGCGCCCTTCTCATCCACCCGGTAATACGCACTTCGGCCTGCTATCAGTAAAGCATCCTCCGCTGCAAAAAAGCTTCCACCGGAGAGCAGTGCTTTTCCTCCTAACCAGGCTGAATCCAATCCGGCAAGAACCTCCCCGCTCTTTGTCCCTTCAATAAAAATGAGGCGGGCAGAGTTCTCTCCATAACTATATTCAAAGAGGTAATCTCGTTCTCCCAGGGTTATAGCATAGGAATAATTTATCCCTCCACCTTCGATCCATGGGTGGGAAATAACAGGGGAACATTCCAATGATTTCTTGTCAATTCGGTACAGAACAAGGCTGCCCGCATTTTTTGCATCGGCGTAGAAATAAGGCTTATCCGCCGATTCCTCCACCTTG
>JAEXPO010000509.1 GCA_023446675.1 Bacillota bacterium
GGCTTAAACGAAGGCCGCAGCCCTCCTCCAGGCCCTTGCTGCAGCTTACCACAATGGAATCCTTTACTATAAAGGGCTTCATGGCCTTAGCATTTAATCTTATGGTCTGGGACGGAACCGCAAGTACAATAAAGTCATGGCCTTGAAGGCATAGCGCCAAGTCGGAGGTAAACCATACGCCCTCCGGAATGCTTACACCCGGAAGCTTATCCTTATTCTCCCTGTCCTTATTCAGCTTTTCGGCCTCAGAGGGTGATCGAGACCAGATGCGGACTTGATGGCCTTTATGATTGAGAAGGCAGCCAAGGGCGATTCCCCAGCTGCCTGCACCTATAATGGAAACGACTGACATTAAACTAATCCTTTCAATTTTTCTTAAAGCTGAGCTTCTTTTCCTCTTTTTTAATGAGCCTTTGAATATTGGGCAGATGACGAAGAACAATAAGGAGCGCCAGCCCTCCGCCAAAAAGGACTACATAGAGTGATGCTCCAAGAGCCAGGGTCCATACAGGAAACAGCACGGAGGCAAGAATGGAGCCCAGGGATACATACCGGGTTGCCGCCACTATGAGAATAAACGCAGCCAGGCTTAAAAGCGCTCCCAGGGGATGAAATACCAGAACTACGGCAAAGGTAGTCATAACGCCCTTCCCGCCTTTAAAGCCGAAAAAAACCGGCCAGTTATGTCCCAAAACGGATCCCGCTCCCGCCAGATACATTCCCAGGTATACGCCGGGTTCATAGGCACCGCCTAAGTAAAAGCCAACGAGACAGGCCAGGACGCCTTTTAGGGCGTCTCCCAAAACCACCACGGCGGCAGCTCCCTTTCCCAGGGTTCTGAGAGTATTGGTTGCTCCGGCATTTCCGCTGCCGAATTCCCGTACATCCTTCTTAAAGAAAAGCTTTCCCACAACAAGAGATGTATTGATGCTGCCTAGAAGATAGCCTATGACAGCACAAAGTATTAATTTCAGAACCATGGCAGACCGCCCTTTCCTCAATCCTGTAAAACTTCTTTAGCTTGCTGAATACGGGGTCCGGTTTATATAAAATAATAAAAACTATTTATCGCCCTTTTCCTTGATGGTAAAACGAAGGGGTGTGCCTTCAAAGCCGAAATTCTTGCGCAGGTGATTCATTAAATAACGTTCATAGGAGTAATGCATAAGCTCGGCATTATTGACAAATAGCACAAAGCTGGGGGGCTTCACACCGGTCTGTGTCATATAATATACCTTCAGGCGCTTTCCCTTGTCTGAAGGGGGCTGAACCATGGCAATGGCTTCATTGAGCACATCGTTGAGCACCCCCGTCTGTATACGAAAGGCTGCCTGATTGTTCACATAATCGATAAGCTCATAAACACGTTCCACACGCTGGCCTGTCTTAGCGGAAATAAAGACCACCGGCGCATAGCTCATAAATTCCAGTGCTTTGATGACTTCCTTGCGGTAGTGCTCAAGCGTCCCGGTTTCCTTTTCCATTATGTCCCATTTGTTTACTGCTATAATGGTGGCCTTCCCCTGCTCGTGGGCGTATCCGGCAATTTTTGTATCCTGCTCCGTTACACCGTCCTTGGCATCTACCATAAGGATACAGACGTCAGCTCTGTCCACAGCGGACCAGGAGCGGATAACACTGTATTTTTCAATCTCCTCGTCAACCTTGCTTTTTCTTCGGATACCCGCGGTATCAATGAACATGTATTTTTTATCCTTGATTTCCACGTAGGTATCAATGGCATCCCGCGTTGTTCCCGGTATATCGCTTACAATAACCCGTTCCTCGCCCAGGATAAAATTAATAAGAGAGGATTTTCCCGCATTGGGCTTTCCGATAACCGCCACCTTAATGCAGTCGTCATCCTCTATCAAATTGCTTTCGACCGGAAAGTGATTATAAATTTCGTCAAGCAGCTCGCCCATTCCCAGCCCATGAATGGAAGAAACGGGAAAGACCTCACCCATTCCCAGATTATAAAATTCATACACCTCGGGAGGAGCCGCGCCAATGCTGTCCACCTTGTTGACAGCAACCACCACCGGCTTGGCAGACTTTCTCAAGAGTACAGCCACATCCTCGTCGGCTGCTGTCAGCCCGGTCCGGACATCCACCATAAGTATAATAACATCCGCAGTATCAATGGCAATTTGGGCCTGCCTCACCATCTGCTGCTTGATATAGTCGTCGGAATGGGCTTCAATTCCCCCTGTATCAATAAGGGTAAAGTTTTTTCCCCTCCACTCGCTCTCTGCGTAAATACGATCACGAGTTACTCCGGGCGTATCTTCAATAATGGATATTCGGCGTCCGGCCAGATAATTAAAAAAAGTGGATTTGCCGACATTGGGTCTTCCGACCACGGCAACAACCGGCTTAGACAATGCGGTGTACCTCCGGTATTTATATTTTTTATCCTTACAGGTCATCATTCCCTGGTTTTACTCACGGTTCGACTCATGCAAAGTCCCACTTGAGCTCTTTGTCTCCTTTTAGGGCACTATCATTTTACCCGCTTTTGGCAAAGATATCAAGGACGGATGGAAATAGCTTTCAAACTCCTGCAGTCATGGCAAAAGGGGCTGCTCACTCAAAAGAAGGGGATGAAGCTCTCTTGCCATTTTCCATACATCCCAGTCCACATTGGAAAGAATTGAAAGAGTCAAATCCTTTTGAGGATAGTAAGCGAAAAAACAGGCTACGCCAGGGTTACAACCGTCCTTTTGAATTCTCACGACCTCATTTTCCTTACTTGTAATAAACTCAAAGCCATAGCCCATTTTTACGTCACGATCCTCAAAGCTCTTGTACAGTGCCTTTGGCGCCATGATTTCACGGGTGGACTTTTCCGAAAGAAGCACTCCGGCTTTTATGGCACGGATAAAACGATCCAGATCCCCGGCAGTGGTGAAGGCCCCTCCGTCGGGCGATCCCACAGGAGGATAGGAATAAATGTTTTTCCTGTAAACAACACCCTGACGGCCTTCCCCCACCACCCTTTTATAGCCTTCAGCCGCAAGTGGATGAATTCCGTCCATGCTGACAAATTCAGAAGCCTTCATGCCTGCCTTATCAAAAACATTGCGTCTTACATAATCCCTGTATTTGGTGCCCGTGGCCTTTTCCACTGCAAGGCCAAGAAGAATGTAGGCGGCGTTGTTATAGCGGCAGCCTTCTCCCGGAGCAAATTTGGCCGGTTTATGCACGAATTGGGTCAGCAAATCCTCGGTTTCCCTTACCATGTAATTGGGACGGCTTTTCCACAGCTCCTCATAATCCTCCCCGTCCTCCTCATCCGCATCATCCCCGATGCCGGAGGTATGGGTAAGCAGCTGATAGAGGGTTACCTCCGGAGAAATGGCGGTATCCTTCAGCTCCAGGAAAGCAGTTATTTTATCCTCCAGCTTTAAAAGGCCCTTATCCGCCAGCTGAAGAACAGCTACCGCAGTAAATAGCTTGGTTATGGAAGCGGTATCAAAGCGGGTATCGAGGGTATTGGCAACTCTAAACCCACGGTGTGCCCAGCCGCAGGAACGGGAAAAAAGAATACGCTCTTGCGTCTTAAATAAAATGACACCGGAAAATCCGTCCTCTTTTAAATGGGGTGTTAATATTTCGTTAATGCTATTGTGTATATTCATAAGATAAATCGTCCCTTTCTTTTTTCGAAAAATGCTGAAACGAGTTTATGCAGGGCTTTTGGCACATCCATTATATCATGCAAGCGCCGCTGTGTGCATCTGACTCACCATTCGGGCCCTTAAAAAGAAGTAAACTTTCTTTATGTTTTTTCCGAAATAATATAAAGAAGATATTCACACTACAACTGTATTACATTAAATAAGTCAAAACGACAGGGGAATGCAAATGAAAAAAGAAAAAACCGGGCTTATTGACTTAGGGACCATTGTTGGATTAGGATTAGGTGCTTTCTGCTTAATACTTTCCATTGAACTAGGTTCGACTCTTGGACGATTTTATGATGAAATGTCCATTCTGATTACCGTAGGTGGAGGTATTGCATCAACAATGATCAGTTATCCGCTACAAGAAATAATCAAGCTTTTCCGTGTGGCAAAGAATGCTTTTTCCAGTAAGGTCGTTACTTTAGAAGACACTATCGCCCTATTAGTCACCCTTTCCACAAAAGCCCGCAGAGAAGGCCTTCTTTCTCTTGAATCAGAGGAAGGAAACTTAAATGATAATTTTTTGAAGGGATCCTTACAGCTCATCGTTGACGGTGTGGAACCGGATATGATACGCGAATCCATGGATCTTGAACTAACCAATATTCAAATCAGACATCAAAGGGCCCAAGGGCTTTTTAGAACTCTGGGAAGCATGTTTCCCGCATGGGGTATGATAGGAACACTTGTAGGACTTATAATCCTTCTCGACCAGTTGGATGATCCCTCCAAGGTAGGCCCTGCAATGGCCGTGGCTCTCATAACTACTTTCTACGGCAGCCTTTTAGCCAACTTCTTCTGTATTCCCATTGCCAATAAGCTGGCTATTAAAAGCAAGGAAGAAATTCATCATAAGGAGCTTATTATTGAGGGCATTCTTTCTATACAGGCCGGAGAAAACCCGCGTATGATGGAGCATAAGCTCAAAAGCTTCCTCTCCAATGAGCAAAAGCTCAGCTACATTAAAAAGCAGGAGCAGAAGGATAACCCCGAAGGCGTTAATGAAGGAAGAACAGTTACACAGTGAGGTGAATTAAAGGAAAATGAGCAAGAGCAAACGAGCAAATATTGAGGAAGAACAGGAAGGCATACCTGAATGGATGCTTACCTACAGCGACATGGTTACCTTGCTTCTAACC
>JAEXPO010000541.1 GCA_023446675.1 Bacillota bacterium
GAAAAATGGTTTGCACTGGTGGAAAAAGCACCGGCCGACTTAACCTATTTTACGGTGTACAGGCTTTTTGAGGAGCTTTATAGCCGCTTTGCCCGAATGGGCGTCACTCTTTCCGACTCACTTAAAAAGGAGCTTGTATTGAAGCGGCTGGAGGGTGCTTCCCTTCAGGACTTATTTCTTCTTACCGGAAATCTGCTCCTTGAATTTACCGCTTATTTGGAAGACAAAAAGGCCCGTCACGAGGAAAGCACCGTTCTAAGGGCTAAAAAATATATAGAAACCCATCTTGCCGAAAATTTCTCCATTGAGGACGTGGCCCGAAGCGTCTTTTTAAACCGAAGCTATTTTTCCAGAGAATTCAAACAGGCCACAGGTGAAAATGTCATAGATTATGTTATAAAATGCCGTATGAACCGGGCTGTGGAGCTGCTTTTGGAGAATCGCCGCTCCGCAGCTGAAATCAGCGTTTTATGCGGTTATACGGACCTAAAGTATTTTCAGCGTTCCTTTAAGAAGCACACCGGCTATACAGTCAGGGAGTACCAGAGCCTGCTTTCCCTTTAAATGATACGAAAGAACTTACTTCGCTTACTGAACTTACCGCTGCAAGAAGTAAAAAAAGCCTTTAAATCAAGTCCTTCCCGGCTAGACATGATAAGGAGGATGACCCTATGCACCCAGGCCGCGCCATTTTAATGCGAAGACGGATGAAAAGCCAATCAAAGCGTTTATGGAGCTATTTGAAGGATTACAAGTTCAACAGCCTTTTAATCCGAAACTTTATCCTTATTGCCGTACTTGCCTCCCTTCCCGTTTATCTTCTCAGCCTTTTTTACAACGACCATTCCCGGAAAATCATACAGACCGAAATAAGTCAGGCCAACCTGAACTCCCTTTACCGCAGCGCAGATATGGTGGAAACTCTCATGAAGGACATGCAGGGCTTTACCTATGACCTGTCCGTTAATCAGAATACGGTGATGTTCGGTTACTGGGGCAGAGACGAGCTCATCGGAAGCGAGCTTATATCCGATCTTCTCAAGGATCTTAAATTCTATAAGCTCATGTTTGAATACATCGACTCCATCTACCTTTATTCGGAAAAAACCGGTCTGGTCATTTATAATGATAACCTCACCGACAAGTATAATATGCCGGATAAAACCTGGCTCAGCATCTACGAGGCTATGGGTGACAACAGCTTTATCATGGAATCCAGGCGAAAAAACGATTTTTATCCTTACTACATCAGCTTCATCTACCCCATTCGCTTCGCCAGGGAAGCGAGCGGTGCCGTTGTTGTAAATATTAACATTGAAAAATTGGGACAGCTCATTGGCAGCAACAAAAACGTCTCCCAGGATCTCTTTATTGTGGATGAAGACATGCGGCTTTACTACAGCAGCGATTATGCCCTCATAGGCAGTCAGGACTATGCACCGGATTATTTAAGCTTTGTTACGGATCGGGCCGGAGATTTTTCCGGCACCTTTACAATAAACGGGCAGGAAACAATTGTCTCCAGAGTGGAATCCCAGCGGTATTCCCTGAGCTATATTCTGTTAAGTCCCGTGGGACTCTATGAAGACCGAATAAACACCTTCCAGGCCTTTATGAACAGGATTACCCTTCTTACCCTGCTTATTAGCCTTGCCGTCTCTTATTTTCTGACGCTGAAATCCTTTCAGCCTGTGCGCCGTATCATTGAAGCCGTGGAAAACCCCTCCCCTCTGGACAAAAGCTATCTTCCCCAGCATCATCAAAGCAATGAGGTCGTTTATGTCACCGAACTGGTGCGTAAAAACCATGAGCAGAACAGCCGCCTTAAGCTGGAGCTGGAGGAGCGTATGGACAAGCTCAACAACGCCCAGCTCTTTGCTCTTCAAAACCAGATAGACCCTCATTTTCTTTACAATACACTGGATACCATCAACTGGATGGCCATAGAAAAGGACGGAACAGGCAATCCGGTTTCGGTTATGATTTCTTCGCTTGCCCAGCTCTTACGAATCAGCCTCAAACGCACCAGCTACCTGGTCACCGTAGGCGAGGAGATGGAGCATGCCAAGCTTTATTTAAAAATTCTGGAGCTTCGATATAAGGATAAGCTTCAGGTGTACTGGGAGATCAGTGAGGAAATCGTTAACTTTAAAATTGTCAAATTCTCCATCCAGCCCCTTGTGGAAAATGCTCTTAACCATGGCCTTCGTACCAGGCGCTTTGAAGGGCACATTCACATTAAAGGAACACTCATCGATAATACCGTGGTTATTTCCGTGGAGGACAACGGCATCGGCATGAACGACATTCAGCGCATGGAATTCAACCGCCACCTTAAAACCGATTATCAGTTTGATGATCGTCACGTGGGCATACGTAACGTCAATCAGCGCATTAAGCTGCTTTTCGGTGAAAAATACGGAGTGGTGCTGGCGCCTCAGAGCAGCAACGGAGGCCTTGTGGTTACCGTTGTCTTTCCCCGTTTTACGGAAGAAAGCTGAAAGTCACAAATTTACTCCGAAGGGCAAAAGATTACCGTTTCTTCCTTTACGGTGATTTGCTAGTATTTTAATATCCCAAGAAAACATGGCAAGCGAGAGTAAAGGAAGGGTATTCATGAATTCATCATTGTCTCCCTCTGTTAGAAACACAGCCAAGACCGCTGCAAAAGCCTCCGCACCGAAAGCCCTCCGGATATTAAAAAAGAATTGGGAGCTTCTGCTTCTTTGTATCCCGGCTTTGGCTGCCTATATCCTTTTTGCATACATTCCCATGGGCGGATTGGTTATGGCCTTTAAAAATTTCCGTTATGATATGGGAATTTTCGGAAGCCCCTGGATAGGCACTAAAAACTTTGATTTTCTGTTGAAATCGGTGGATCTCTGGCGTATAGTCCGAAACACACTGAGCTACAGCGCCGTGTTTATAGTTGTAAACCTTATTACCCATGTGGGCGTTGCTCTTCTTTTATTTGAGCTTAACAGCCGTAAATTTCTTAAAGTCACCCAGACCATTATGACTCTGCCCAATTTTCTTTCCTGGGTTATTGTGGGCTATATTACTTATGCCATTTTCAACCCCTCTCTGGGTGTTCTCAACCAGATGCTGGACCTCTTTAATCAAAATCCTGTGGATGTCTACTCCAATCTCAGCTACTGGCCCTTTATCATCGTCATTGTAAATATATGGAAAAGCGTTGGCATGGGCTGTAT
>JAEXPO010000556.1 GCA_023446675.1 Bacillota bacterium
GGGTTAATGTTAAGCTCAAAGCCCAGGGTCTTTAATGAAAATTCATCCGTGTAATGATCCTTTATAAAGCCTAATACCTGCCGAATGACAGGGCTCATTTTTTCCTCTCCGACAGCCAGATTGTGAATGGTCATGTCGGCAACCTCCTTAATCCGGTTTTTAAGAAGATCAATGGAAGAAAGCCCGGCTATGGAGCGAAACAGCTCCCAATACCCGCCGTTGAGGCTGTGGCTGTGACCCAGGTTTTCCGAAGCGGTATTTATGGCAATGATAAGCTCAATACAATGGTTTAACAGGGTATAAGGGGTAATGAGGGGGAAGCTTGTAACCTGGTTAAAAACCTCGTCGATGTATTGGTAAAGCGCCGTTTTGTCCTTTTCGGCAATAAGCCTTGCACATTTTCTGTGATCGATGGGGGAGAGGGAGCCGGCGCTCTGGTTACAGTGCTCCTCATCGTAAAGATAAATTTTCTTTGAAGCATAGACCAGGCGGTATTCCTGCATGCTCTTGGCATTGGCATAGCTCTTGTGGAGGTTCATAAAGCCGGTTTGAAAATCCCCGACGGTAATGAAAAAATCGATGGAATAGCGCTCCATTATGGCCTGGCGGACATTCTCAAGCTTTTCAAGCATAATGGCTTGGGCGCCGGTCCCCACACTGGCGCCATAAATAAAAATGATTTCACCGTCATAATTGCTGAAGCATTGCTGGAACTGGTTTTGCACCAAAATGGTGCTGCAGAGATCGTAAATTTCCGAAAAGCAGGAGGCCCAGGTATTGGGTGCATTCCCATCCACCTCCTGTTCGTCGGGAGAAACCTTTATAATGCTTGCTCCATAAACAGGATGCTCCAGGCTTAGCTGGAGGATGGAGGCCCGCTCGCGAAGCTCCATGGGGTTTATTCTGTCCGTTACCCAGCGGTATAAAATATTATCCCGAAGGATATTGTTGGCACGCATTTCGTTTATTTCCCGGTAGCGTATGTACTCCAGCTTTTCCAGGGTGTTGGCCAGGGTTAAAAGAAGCTCCTTCACATTGATGGGCTTAAGCAAATAATTTTCAATCCCCAGTGTGATGGCCTGCTTGACAAATTCAAATTCGTTGTATCCGCTTAGAATAATATATTTTATAGACGGCTTTTTTGCCTTCAGCTTCTGAATTAAGGTCAGGCCGTCCAAACCCGGCATGGTAATATCGGTTATGACAATATCTGCCTGATCGATTTCAGGCGCGTTAAGGGCGTCAAGGCCGTCCAGCGCCTGTCCCGCTATTTCAAAGCCGTATTCCTTCCAGTTTAGGATGGTCTTTAAGCCATCCAGTATAAAGGGCTCGTCGTCAACAAGGAAAACCTTGTACATAATCCGAAAGCTCCTCCTTCCTTTTTGCAGGTATTTTTATTTCAACGGTGGTTCCCACGTTTTCCTCACTGGAAATATTAAGTCCGTAGCCCTCACCGTAAATAAGCCGCAGTCTTTCGTTCACATTGGGAAGGCCGATGGTGCCTATTATAGGATTATGTTCATTTTGGGAGAGCATGGTTTTAAGGCTCTCAAGCTTTTCAGGACTGATTCCTTTGCCGTTGTCACAAATGGTAAATAAAATATCACGGCCGTCAAAAGCCCCCCGGAGAGTGACGGTGTTATCGTCGGCATTCCTCCGGATACCGTGAAAGACATAGTTTTCAATAATGGGCTGAAGCGTAAACTTGACAATGGCAAAGCTTTTTATTTCCTCCGGAACATCAATGGCAAAGGTAAGCTGTGCCCCGTAGCGTATTCTGAAAAGCTCCAGATAAAGGTTGCAGTGCTCCAGCTCCGCGGCAATGGAAATAAAGGTCCCGCCTTTGATGGAATTTCTGAAAAGTGCGGCTAATATGTAAACCATCTCCCCCACATTGGAGGCACCCATGGAAACAGCCTTCATTCTCACCGCCTCCAGGGTATTGTAAAGAAAATGGGGGTTAATCTGGCTCTGGAGGGCCAGGAGCTCCGCATTTTTTTGCTTTATTTCGGATAAATAAACCCGGTTGATGTAATTATTGAGGGAATCGCACATGTCATTGAAATTGGCCGCTATTTCATTTAGCTCATCCTCGTACCTGCCAATGGGGATGCGGGCATTTAGATTGCCTTTTTGCAATTGCTCCATGCCCTCCAGGATAACACGGGTGCGTTTGGAAAACACCTGGATAATGGAGTAGGTGAGAATGAGGCTTAGAAGGATCAGCAGCGCCGTAATAAAAAAAAGTGTCTTCTGGATATTTTCTGCGCTTTCCATTACCTTTTCAACGGGTATGACACCGGCTACCACCGTACCGGATTGGGAAAGAGGTATGGTATTAACATAAGATTCTTCCTCCAGTAGCTTGGTTACGGAGGTGTCGTTAAGTGAGCTGAAATAGGGATATTTGGTACCGTAATACCGGTTTGAGGAATCAAAAAGAACATCACCGCTGTTTGATAAAATGAGAATATAGCCCTTAAGCTCTTCGTAATCCCGAAGGAGGCCTCTGAGTCCGTCAAGCCTGTAATTGACTATTAATGAGCCGATCCCTTCCAGGGATATGGGATCGTTAATGCTGTTAATAATGGAAAAGGAGTGCTGGAAATCCTCAGAGATATCACCCCATGAAAAGAGATAGGGGGCATGGCGCTTGCGGGCATCGGAAATGGAGTCGATAAGCTCCTTAATGCTGGTGCTGTATTCAAAGAGCTTGGGTGCCCGCTCGCTGCCGAAGACATAGAAGAAATCCTTTTGGTTGCTGTAAAGGATAACACTTCGGATATCGGTATCACGGATTAAAAAGGCATTGATATAGGTCTGATAGCTGGGAAGGGTATTTGCGGTACTGTCGGAAAAGGTATTCAGCCTGTTTGAGATATAGACATCAAAGTCATATTTTAAGAAGTATACCAGATCCGAAAAGGAGTCGTTGTTGGCATAAAGCTGCTGGGTCATGCTGAGGGTGGAGAGGTATTTTTGTTCAAAGTAATTGCTTACACTGGCCAGGATCTGCATATTGGAATTGAGTTCCTTTTGCATCAGGGTTTGAGTGATGCTTCTTGAGATAAAAAAAGAAAGGGCCACAAGAGAAATAATAATAATGGCGGAATAAATGAGAAAGATCTTATTGAAAAGCTTCCGGTTATGGAACTTTCGGAATAATAAAAGCTTCATTCTTCATCCCCGCTATGCAATTGTACTTTGGCTTAAGGAAATAATAGCCATTAGATCTATTATAGCGTATTTTCATACCTTTTGGTAAGACAAGTCGGATTTCCTGAAAGACAAACTAAAGATACTGCAGTGAATCTAAGGTTTTTCCAGAAGGAAGATAAATAAAGGGTTTGGGATTGTTTCACCAACATTTAGTTTATCGAGTAAATCTAAGGTTTTTCCAGTTTCACAAATAAAAACGATGCCTCCATAATGGAAGCAGGAGGTCTCCTAGGCGCCTCCAAAAATAATACAGGGAGGGATTCACGATGAAAAAGAGCTTTACGAAAATTCTCCTGGCTCTCTTCATGGCAGTCTGCATGCTAATTACCACGGTGCCTTCTTTGACATCTTCATCGGCGGCTACAACGCCTAAATCCGTGCTGTATGCGATGAATTATCTTTCTCCCGAGACAAGCACAGACACTACTCTGAATGACATCAAGGGCTCCGGCTTTGACACGGTTATTATTTTCTCCATTGACGGTACCGCAACAGGGGATCTGGTCTTTTTCGGAACGCCCATTTTTACCAACGGTAATTATGTAGGGCCTGCCGGATGGCCGGATAAAATCAAGTCCCTGAAAACCGGAACCACCTCTGTAACCCGTGTGGCCTTCTGCCTTGCCGGTCCCTACACGACTTACAAAACCTATATGAACGCCAACGGAACAGGTCCTGAAACAAACTGGTACAAAAACTTTGCCAAGCTAAAGGAATTGACAGGTGCCGATGCCATTGATCTAAACGACGAAAATGGCTATGATACACCTACAACCGTCAGCTTGTGCCGTATGCTGGGCGATATCGGCTATAAAGTAACCCTTTGCCCCTATACCCGTTCATCCCACTGGAGCAGTGTTTATTCCCAGGTTGGCAGCAGCATTATTGACGGCGTCAACCTCCAGTGCTATGACGGCGGAGCCTATAACAGCCCGGCTACATGGAACACCTATTTCGGCGGTCTTAAGGTAACACCCCTGTTCTGGACCGTATGCCCGTCAGGCGGCGATACCAACTATGTTCAAGCTCAGACTAAGGTGGCAAGCTGGGTAAGCTCAGCCGGAATAACCTCGGCAGGCGCCTGGCAGTATTCCGATATGAGAGACTTCAGCGGAGGTACCGCGGCCCAATACAATGCTGCTATCCGTGCCGGTTTGGGCAGTTCGACACCTACCCCCACGCCGACGCCTGATCCTAATCCGGGAAACCGTACCCTTAACAAGACGGCTACGGCAAACGCCTATGTTACCGGAGAAACACCTGCCATGGCCGTTGACGGAAGCGTCACCAACAATTCCAAATGGTGTACCAATTCCAGTATCGGATCGCAATGGCTGCGTGTTGATCTTGGCGCGACCTATGCCATCACCCGCTGGGTTGTGAAGCATGCGGGAGCAGGCGGGGAAGCCACAGGCTATAACACAAGGGACTTTAAGCTTCAGATCAGTACCGACGGCTCCAGCTGGCAGGATGTGGACAGTGTTACCGGCAATACGGCCAATATAACCGACCGTACCATAAGCTCCGTTAACGCAAGGTATGTAAGGCTCTATATTACAAACCCGCAGACCACCACGACCAATAAGGCCGCCAGGATCTACGAATTTGAAGTTTATTGATCGATTGAAGGCTTTCGAACGATCAAGGTGGACACACTATGTCACAACCGTTTATGTTATGATGATAGTGGGCAAAAAACGAAAGGGCTTTCCGCAAGGAGGCCCTTTTGTTATGCCTAAAGCGGGCTATGCCAGAAACCCAATAGATAGGAAGCGCCAATAAAAAACAACTTGCTTTTTATTGGCGCTTCTCAGCCTTTCCCCAATGGCTTTTAAGTGGAATCAAAATGTGTATAGTGTGGAGGTTATGTGGATAAATGAAAATGAGTGAAATCAGCATTAATGAGGTCGCCGCTTATTTAAGGCTTGATGAGGACGAATATTCCCAGTCCGAATTGAATGTTTTTCTTCAGGCCGCCAAGGCTTATATCCGCTTATATACAGGCCTTGACGACAGTGTGCTGGATAACCAAGCCGAGGTTATTCCGGTTGTGTATATCCTTTGTCAGGATTTTAACGATAACCGATCCCTGTATGTTGAGAGCCAAAATGTGAATAGGGTTGTGGATAACATTTTAAATTATCTGAAGGGCCTGTCCGAAGCCTCGCCGGGAGGCGGTGGCGAAGGATGATAAATCCGGGAGAGCTTAAGGACAAAATAACACTTTTGATCCTCCGGGGATTGCCTGACAGCTATGCCTGGGAGGAGGACACCTGTACCTGGGGTAAGGTGGAGTATCTGAAAGGCCCTAATCTCCTTTTTCGGGGAGGAAGAGGTGAAGCCACCGTAAAAATTCTTTTGCGAAAAAGACCTCTTACATTAAACCATGCTATCCGGTTAAAGGGAAAGCATGGTTTTTTAATTGGAATAAGGGGGGCAGGAGAGGATTTGATGGAAGCAACGGCGGTTCTTGTAGAGCCTAAAGCGTGCGTGGCGCTGGTGCTTTCTCAGCCAGCCCTTGATAATCTCAACCGTCCTGTATACTGTGATGCAGCCCAGCTGACTTTTCCGGGCTTTCTTTTGGAGAAGTATGCAAGCCGAACCCAGGATGAACCCATGAGCCTTGTTAAAATGCGTTACAGGCTTATTACACCTAAAGCCATTGAGCTTGTATCCGGTCAAGGGGTTAAAGCGGACGGACTTACTTATACCGTGGAGGTGCCGCATACCCTTTCAACTTATAAAAATGAATATGAAATAATTGTGAGGAGGAATCCATGATGAGAGGCACAGCGCCGGAGCATGCCCCACAAATGGGATGTAACGGCAAGGCTTGCCGTATAAGGGAGCCTACCGGCAGGGCGGAAACAATAGAAGTTTTTGAAAAAAATCAGATCAATGGGAGGGTTGATTTATGGTGACAGCAACGGATCTATTAACCGCTGTTAATGAAAGGCTGGCCCAAGCCTTCCCAAACTATACGGTGTACACTCAGGAATGCCCCAAGGATTTTGCGCGGCCTTCCTTTTTACTTAAGCATGTAAAAACCTCAAAATTGGACGCAACCCGGCATTCTGTCGAGAAAACCGTGGACCTTGCCATCACCTGCTTTACTCCGGTTGACGATTATTTCCGTTCTGACGGAAATGCGCTTTCCGAGCTTCAGGACAAGGTTCTCAAGCAGTTCGATGAGGGTTATTTAAAAGCCGGAGACAGAGCGCTGAAGCTTCAGGCCGGTACCGGAAAAACGGAAACGGACAGATCTTTCGTAGAACTGCAATTTAAATTCTTTGATGACCGTTTTGAATCCACAGGGGAAGAGGAGCCAAGGCCTCTGATGCAAACAATAAATATGACCTATAAGGAAATCTAATTTTTCAGGAGGGATAGCACATGAAGCTACCAAATATCAATATCGCTTTTTCAACTCAGGCACAGACTGCCATTTCACGTTCTCAAAAAGGTGTGGTGGCCATTCTCTTAAAGGATGCCAATGCTAACGGAGGGTATGTTTTTACAAGTCCCAATCAGATACCGTCCGAGCTGGGCACAGCAAACCGGGATTACATTGCAAGAGCCTTTACAGGGTATGTCAATCCGCCGCAAAAGGTTATTGCCTATGTCATCCCTGGGGATGCCGAGGACCTCTCGGAAGGGCTTTCCTATTTTGAGACCCAGGTCTTTGATTACCTCGTTGGGCCTTTGGATATTACTGCTGCTGAAAGCGGAGCCGTTGCAGCCTGGATTAAGGCACAGCGCCTTTTGGGCCATACACCCAAGGCCGTACTTCCCAACCTTTCCTCCGACAGTGAGGCCGTTATTAATTTTGTTGCCGGCGGCATTAAGGTGGGAGCGCAGGCGTATACCACTGCCGAATATTGCTCGCGTATTGCCGGTATCGTGGCAGGCACCCCCATGACCATATCCTGTACTTATGCCCCTCTTCCCGAGGTTACGGATATCGCGCGGCTTTCCAGGGAAGCCATGGATACGGCTGTGGGCCAGGGCAAGTTTATCCTTTTCCATGACGGTGAGAAGGTAAAGGTCGGCCGTGCCGTCAATTCCCTTGTAACCACCACGGAAAGCAAGGGCGAGGCCTTTAAGAAGATTAAAATTGTGGAAGCTGTGGATATGATTCAAAAGGATATCCGGGCTACCGCCCAGGACAATTACATCGGGAAATATGCCAACAGCTATGACAGCAAGTGTCTGCTTATTTCAGCCATCAAGGGCTATTTTACCGGTCTTGAAAACGACGGCGTTCTGGAGCTGGGAACCAGCACGGTTGGAATCGATCTGGACGCCCAGGAGGCTTACCTCATAAGCCGCGGCCTGGATACCTCGGGTATGTCCGAGCAGGAGATAAAAGCGGCTCCTACTGCGGATCAGGTTTTCCTTAAGGCGACCGTCTCGATTCTCGACGCCATTGAGGATATTAACCTCAATATTACCATTTAAATTTTATTTACTGCTGCCGGACTGCTCACGGCAGGCAAAACCTTAATTTGAAAATAATAAATAGTATTTAAACTTTTTAGGAGGTACAACACAATGAATGCAAATAGAGTTATGTGCGGAACCTGGGGCGAGGTGTGGCTTGACGGAGACCTTCTGGCGGAGTGCTACGGGCTCCAGGCAAAGGTTGCCTACAGTAAAGAGGATATTAAAATGTGCGGACGGATGGCTGCGGATAAGAAGATAACCGGGTATTCCTGCACCGGCAGCTTAAAGCTTCATAAGGTTAACAGCCGCATGGCCAACCTTGTTGGAAGCAGTATTAAAAGGGGCATTGAACCTCGATTTACGGTTATTTCCAAGCTGGATGATCCGGACGCTTACGGCGCGGAACGAATTTCGTTAACCAACGTTTCCTTTGACGACCTTACCCTGGCGGACTGGGAGGTTGCCACCAATGGCAGGGTGGAGGCCCCCTTCACCTTTACCGATTACGAATTTCTTGACAAGGTGGATGCCTAAATGATGGATAATACGCTGGAACTCCTTTTAAAAGCCGATATTCAGGCCCTTCCCGAGAAAGAGTATAAAGTAAAACGCTTATCCTCCCTTTGCGGAGCGCCCGTTGTTTTTAAGCTTCGGGCGCTTCCTTATAATCGGGCGGCAGAGCTTACCCGATCTCAAAAGGATGACCTGGAGGTTCACATTTTGCTGGCCGGTGTGGCAGAGCCAAGCTTGAAGTCCACGGAGCTTATGAGTAAGTACGAGGCAGCTACCCCTGCCGAAATGGTAAAAAAAATGCTCCTTCCCGGCGAAATCATCGACATTTCCCGGGCCGTTGAAAGGCTGTCCGGGTACCGGACGGATACCATTGAGGAAATTAAAAAAAAATAACCAATGACTACGAAACTCAGCTTATGTACTTCCTGTTCAGGGAACACCATATTCTGCCTGGCTCTTATTACAACTGCCCCGAAGGGGAAAAGGTTGTAATAAGAGCCTTTTTTGAAAGTGAAATGGAGAGACGGAGGGCAAGGTAGATGGCGAAGAATGATACGCTGGACATTAAGGTTCTGAATTCAGATCTTAAGTCATTGCAAAGTACTGCAAAAAGCGTTTATGGCGAGCTTGGCAAGCTTAATGCAATAAAATTTGATAAGCTGGAAGAAGAATTAATAACCATCCGGCTCGAGGTCTTAGAATTTACAGAGGACTTAAAACGTCTTGCTGGGTATAAGAATATTAAGCTAGAGGCCAAGCTCGATGCGGAGAACGTATCTAAAGGCCTTAAAGATATAGATAACAAAATGGATGCCGCCGAGGATGGAGCCAAGGAGTTAAGCTCTGCCCTTAAAAATGTGGCCACAAGTGAAGCGACTAGTAACTTATCCGTTTTCTCCAAAGCTCTTGGAGGAATAAAAAATGCTGTAAAGGACATAACCAAGGTCAATCTGAAAGAAAAACTAAAAGATTTTTCAAAATCCTTTGCACAAGACGGTGCAAAGCAGCTAGTTGGTGCGGTCACCGAAACTGCAAGCATCTACTTTACCAGTTCAGTGGATTCTGAAAAGGGCACCATGGCTTCCAGTATGCTTTCTTCCGGAGTTGCGGGTGCTATGCTTGGAACCTATATAATGCCGGTAGTGGGTACTGTAATAGGTGCGGCTATTGGAGCCGGTATAGGAGCCATTAACGGTGCGGCGAAAATATTTGAAAAAGAGGACGATGCATTCAAGAGCTACTATAAAACTCAGTATGAGGATCTTAAGGCAGATAGCGCTAATATACTGTCTCAGGGAATTCAGGTTTACGCTGAGAGAGAACAATACGAACTCCCAATTATCACATCGTTGGGAAGCGCGAAAAAGGCCGAGGTTTTTCTAAAAGATTTAAAGGCCTTCGCAATTGGGTCAACCTACGATTATGACCAGCTGGCTGCAATAAGTAAGAACCTCCTTTCCGCAGGAACAAAGCAGGAGGAGGTTATTTCGCTTCTGACACATGTTGGCGATTTTGGGGCAGCAAAGGGCTTGGGCAAAAATGAAATAGCAAACACTGCTGGCTTATTGGCTAATCTCCAATTAAGCAATACGGCCTCTGTGGATTCTCTTAATGCACTTTTTATGAGCGGTATTCCTGTTTGGAATGCTTTAGCCTCTAAATTTGGTTCAGAAGAAAATGCCATGAGTATGGTGAATGAAGGAGTTCTTTCCGGTACGGATGCCTACGATACGATCATGAAATACCTCAGTACGTATTCCGGTAGCATGGATGAGCAAAATAATACCTATCTGGGACTTAAGGGTACACTTGAAGAGCTTAGAAACGATCTTTACAGTGAAGAAGGAAAGGGTTATGCACAAAAGAATAAAGAGACAATGAAAAGCGAAATAGCATTTTTACAATCAGACGAAGGAAAACTGCTGGAGAGTGCTTACAACGAAATTGGACTGTGGAAAGCCCATCTTGATGACCTGTCTGTTCAATACAAAAATAATGCCATGATAGCTGTTTTATCTGGTAAAACCAGTGATATGTTTGACGAAGATACCAATAAACGTCTGTTAGAGCTCAACCACTATATAAATGAGGGCGGATTTAAGGGAGAAGCGCTCGAAGAGGCAATCGCTATCGCTCAAAATGTTTACAACGCGGATTATGATGTTCAAAGCCAACTAAAAGCCAATTTGGCATTGGTGGAAAACCTGATGAACAATGCCGAGCTTCAAGACTCCTATTGGAATGCAGGGTACGAAATGGGAGTTCAATTCAGCAATGGTATGAAAAGTGCCCAAAGGGTGGATGGAGTCAGCTATATCATTCCCACAAACTATAACCCCTATACCACTTCCATATCCAAATTATTATACGCTTATCAAGGAAACATGGCACCGCAGTCTGCCTCCAACATCAACTACAACCCTTATGAAAATTTCCCGGCGATTCTCTATGGTGGAGAGCATATGCTGGCGACTCAGGACAACCAAAGCTATGAAAAAAGCGGAACCGGAACATTAAATATCACTGGCAACAATTTTTATATCCGCGAGGAGGCCGATATTGAAAAGGTTGCCCAAATGATGGCTTCAAAATATCTTCAAAGCATGGCTTTAGCCCAGTAAGCGGAGGTGAATTCACATGCGCAATATAATGTTTAAGGATACGGAAACCGATACGGAGCTTGTTTTGCCTATTACACCCTCCAGCTTTGAGG
>JAEXPO010000307.1 GCA_023446675.1 Bacillota bacterium
TTAGTATAGGAGGCGCGGTTTAATGGCAATCGATTCAATTAATGCGGTCGCTTCATCAATTCAGGGTCTATCAGCTTTAAATAAAGAGACATCGGATGCATCCGGAGTATCCTTTAAACAGCTATTGACAGATGCCCTCAATGATATAAGCGCTCTTGAGCAGGAATCCAATAAACTAACCGAAGATTTTATTGCAGGCAAGACCGACAACATTGCATCGGTTCTTATTGCCGGTGAAAAAGCGTCAATTTCCCTTTCCTTTGTTATGGAAATTCGCAATAAAATAATGGAATCTTATCAGGAAATTATGCGTATGCAGGTCTAACAGACTGGGAGGCAGACGCAATACGGCACGGAGGCTGTTGAATAGGTTGAGTATGTGAAGAACAAGAAGCTGCACAGGGCTTTTACTGAGGAGGAAAGAACCATGCCGGACGGGCTTAAAAGATTGGGAGAAAAGATAGCCGGTTTTTGGAAGCCATTGGAAAAAGGACAAAAGACAAGAATCATTGCTTCAGCGGCCATTCTGGTGCTTGCAATAATTATTACTTTGGTTCTTTCGTTAAGAGTGGAGTATGTTCCTCTTTTCGATACAACGGAAGAGGTTAGCCTACAGCCAGTCGTGAGTTACCTTGATGAAAACAATATTAAGTACAAAAAAGGAACAAATCAGGTCTTTGTTGACAGCAGAAAAAAGTCAGACATTGAGTTTGATTTAACAACACAGGCCATCGTCTCACCCAACGTTACCTTTTCCGAAACCTGGTCTCAGCTTTCTCTTACTTCAACCGAAGCAGATAAAGCTCAGCTATGGAAGGATTATCTTACAAAGGATCTGGTTTATAAGCTCAAGAAATTTGAAAATGTAGAAAATGCTGAGGTTCAGTATAGCAAGCCTGAACAAACCTATTGGACTAAAGCGACCGAGGAGGCAGTACAGGGCAGCGCCTTTGTTATGCTGAAGACCAAATCCACCCTTGCAAACTCTCAAATCAAAGCAGCAATGAATGTGGTGGCCGCCTCATTGGGCGTTCCAGCCGAAAATATAACTCTTGTGGATCAAAACCTTAATCCTCTTTCAGATCTTGTTAATCAGCCCGCAGTTGAGAAGGCTGTGTCTCAGGACGAAATTCGCAAACAGCGAACTCTTGAAATGGAGAGAAAGGTTTACGATCTCTTCAAGGTGGGGCAGGTAGCTAATGCCAATTTCGATTACATAAGTCCTGCGGCCAATCTCTTTCTTGATTTCGATACTCAAAAAAGTGTTTCCACAACCTATACGGCTCCTGACGAAAGAGGCGAGGGCTTTGTAAAAAACAGCGAATCCGCATCTGAAAGCTTGGTTAACGGGGATGCGGGAGATATTCCGGGAACGGATACAAACCCGGAGCTTGCACCCTCCTATCAGGTGACTGAGGATGGCAACGCTACCTATAACAGTGATTCCTTAAAACAGGAACGCATTTTTAATCAGACCGATTCTGAAACGGAGAAAGCTGTGGGTAATGTTATCTCCGACAAATCCACTTTCTCTATCGTCCTTTGGTACGGAAAGAATGTTGCCTCCGACGAAGGCTTGACCACTGATTTTCTAAATGGTGTGCGTCAGTCCGTCAGTACGGCGACTGGTATTCCTTCTTCCAATATTACCGTCAGCATACAAAAAATAATGGCTGAAGAGCCTGAACAGACTACACTTACAGACACCCTGGCACAATTCTTTGAACAGTTCGGCTTTTATGTCATTATGCTAATATTGCTTCTCGTAATGGTTTTAGCAGCTATGCCAAGAAGAAAATCCCCACAGCCCAGACGCGCAGGTGAAACCGCTGTGGAAACTGCGGCAGCAGAGGCGGCAGCTGCTCGTGCGATGGCCATAAATTTACCTTCTGAACCGCCGTTGCCGGAAATCAACATTCAGGAGCAGTCCGAACTTAAAAAGCAAATCGAAAAATTTGTTCAGCAGAACCCCGATGCTGTTGCTCAGCTTTTAAGAAATTGGCTGGCAGATGATTGGGAATAGTTCGGCAAACACAGCACAAAATGGAGGCGGCTTGAAATATGGCGGCAAAAGTTGATACCATGCGTGATATGACCGGCAGGGAAAAAGCGGCGATGCTGCTTATTTCACTCGGCCCTGAGCGTTCAGCTCAAATATTCAAGCATCTGAAGGAAGAAGAAATTGAACAGCTAACCCTTGAAATCGCGAATATCCGTACTGTTTCTCCTTCTGAAAGGGAAAAGGTTCTAAGCGAGTTTTATGAAATATGCCTTGCTCAGCAGTACATAACCGAGGGTGGTATCGGCTACGCTAAGGATATTCTGGAAAAAGCCATGGGTGCTGAAAAGACCATGGAGATTATCAATAAGCTAACGGTTTCTCTGCAGGTGAGGCCTTTTGACTTCGTGCGAAAGGCCGATCCTTCCCAAATATTGAATTTTATTCAAAATGAGCACCCTCAGACAATTGCCTTAATCCTTGCCTATCTTAAGCCGTCACAGGCAGCAACGGTACTTTCATCTCTTCCTCAGGACAAGCAAGCGGATGTTGCAAGGCGAATTGCCACCATGGACAGAACCTCTCCTGAAATTATTAAGGAAGTGGAGCGTGTTCTGGAGAAGAAGATCTCCTCCATGGTTACCGAAGACTTTACGGCAGTGGGCGGCATTCAGGCTATTGTGGATGTTATTAACTCCGTGGACAGAGGCACTGAAAAGTATATTATGGATACACTTGAAATCGAAGATACGGATCTTGCCGAAGAAATTCGTAAGAGAATGTTTGTGTTCGAAGATATTCTTTCTCTTGATAATAAGGCCATTCAGCGCTTCCTCAGGGAAGTGGACAATGCCCAGCTTGCTCTTGCGTTAAAGGGCTCCACTGACGAGGTTCAGACCCTTATATTCAATAACATGTCTAAGCGTCTTGTTGAGACCCTCAAAGAGGATCTGGAATACATGGGTCCTGTACGCTTGAAGGACGTGGAAGAGGCACAGCAGAAGATTGTTAACGTTATCCGAAAGCTGGAGGATGCCGGAGAAATTATAATTTCACGTGGCGGAGGCGACGAAATCGTTGTATAGTAACGCTTACGGCTATAACATCTATAAACGCGGCCAAATTAATATGGGTAATCCTTATGAAGTTAAGCACCCTGCTAATGAGGCTGCCAAAAAAGAGCTTGCTTCCGCACAGGAGGAAGGTGCGGCAGGATCTGAATTTGAGCTTATTGATTTTAAGAGTGCCCAGTATATAGAAAAAGCCCGTGAAGAAGCAAGGAGTGAAGCCAGGCTTATTCTTGAGGAAGCCGAGCTTGAGGCTCAGCGCTATATGGACGAGGCTTATGCCAAAGCGCTTCAGGAAGCTGAGAGCCTGGCCCAAAAGGCCAGCGAGGAAGGCTTTGCCCATGGAGAGGAAATGGCAAGGCAGCAATATCAGGAAATTCTTGAAGAGGCAGAAAGCTATAAGGAACGCTGCAAATCGGAGTATGAGGCTACCCTGGCTGCTATGGAAAAGGATATATTGTCTCTTGTGACGGAAATAGCAGGCAAAGTTATCGGACATATGGTTCAAAACCATGAGGAAACCATTGTCGGCATTGTTTCCGAAACCCTGAATGCGTCTACTGAGCTTGAGCATGTGGTAATCAAGGTTTCCTCTGAGGATTACGCCTACCTGTCGAGCCATGAGGGAGATATTCGGGCCAGAGTGAGAGATCTGAATCAGTTGGAGATAAAACAGGACAGTACGCTTGAAAAAGGCTCCTGTGTCATTGATACCGGAATAGGAATAATGGATGGCAGTGCATCTACCCGGCTTGCTCTCATTAAGGAAGCCTTTTTTGAAGTGCTGGGTGAAAAGGATCAACATGGATAACGCACTTTCATTTTCTAAATATCTGAATATACTTGAATCCCGCCATTTTGTCCGCTGTATTGGCAAGGTTACGAAAGTGGTGGGTCTTACTATTGAATCGGAAGGCCCTCAGACTCATGTGGGAGCCTTATGTTATGTAAGGGCAAGGCAGGGAAAGCCCGTACTGGCTGAGGTGGTAGGCTTCAGGGATAAGCGGGTATTGCTTATGCCCATCGGCGATATGAACGGGATAGGACCGGGAAGTCTGGTAACCGCCGCGGACAGGGAGCTTGAAGTAGGGGTCGGAGAAAGCCTTTTAGGCCGCGTATTGGACGGCCTTGGCCGTCCGATGGATGATAAGGGGCCAGTCCGTGTACAGGCCTATTACCCAGTGAGCAGTATGCCCCCAAACCCCATGACCAGGCCCAGAATACAGCAAATTCTTCCCCTGGGGGTTAAGTGCATTGACGGACTGCTTACCGTAGGCAAAGGCCAGCGTATGGGAATCTTTGCAGGCAGCGGGGTAGGCAAAAGTACCCTCATGGGAATGATAGCGCGGAATACCAAGGCAGATATTAATGTTATTGCTCTCATCGGCGAGCGTGGCCGCGAGGTTCGGGATTTTCTGGAGCGGGATTTGGGTGAGGAAGGCCTTAAACGCTCAGTCGTGGTTATTGCCACCTCCGATCAGCCTGCGCTGGTCCGCCTTAAGGGAGCTCAGGTAGCCACGGCTATAGCCGAGTACTTCAGGGACTCAGGCAAGGATGTGCTTCTTTTGATGGATTCCCTTACCCGTTTTTCCATGGCCCAGAGAGAAGTCGGTCTGGCCATAGGCGAGCCTCCGGTAACAAGAGGCTACACCCCTTCCGTCTATGCGCTTTTGCCCAAGCTTTTGGAGCGCTCGGGAACATCCTCCAAAGGATCAATTACCGGCCTGTACTCGGTCCTGGTGGACGGTGACGACATGAATGAGCCCATTACAGATACGGCCCGGGGCATTCTGGATGGACATATTGTTTTATCGAGATCCCTTGCCCACAGAGGACATTATCCGTCCATTGACGTATTGGCCAGTATAAGCCGTGTTATGAGCGATATAGCGGATAAGGAGCATAAGTCGGTTGCAGCCGAGCTAAGACATAATCTTGCGGTCTATAAGGACGCGGAGGATTTAATTAATGTTGGCGCTTATGTGAAGGGCAGCAATGCTGAAATTGATAGAGCAATGACACTTTATTCCAAATTGAATGCTTTTTTGATTCAACCCACAGAGCAACGGGTAAATTTTACAAATACCATTGAGCTGCTTAAAGAGGCAGTAAGTTAAAGGGGGCAGGCATGGCAACGTTCAAGTTCAGACTTCAAACCTCGCTTAACTTAAAAGAACAGTTTGAGAAGAATGCTAAAAATGACCTTGGAACAGCCGTTATGCGCCTGGAAGAGGAAAAATCTGCTTTACTTATTAAAAAGGCAGCGGCCGAGGACGGCTTGAAAAAGCTTCGGGGCGCTTGCTGCGGAAAGATTGTTCAATACCGCATTGCAGAGCTTAAAGGTTTTCTGGAGCTCTTGGAATCAGAGCGTATCAGACAGGAAGCCTGCGTTAAGCAGTGCGAGGAAAATGTCGATAAATGTAGGGAAAGACTGATCGTTTGCATGAGGGAGAGAAAGGTTTTAGAGAACCTCAGGGAAAAAGATTTTCTCGAGTTTAAAACCGAAGAAGAGCGCAAGGAACAGCAGCGTGTGGACGAGTTGGTCAGTTATAAGCAAGCAGTGGGCACAAAACTATAAACCGGTTCTCTTCAAGCTTCATTTAACCGGCTATGAGGCCCATGTATTTTAACGATTCCCAAGGGAGATTGAAATGGCAAAAGCAACACTTGATGAAAAGGTCGTCCCAATCGCTAAAGTACCAAATGCGGAAAGTACCCCGGAAGGGGGAAGCCTTGGACCCGTTAAGGGGATAATTCTCATTGTATCCGCCTGTCTTATTAGTAT
>JAEXPO010000617.1 GCA_023446675.1 Bacillota bacterium
CAACATCTGACAAGGCCGCTGTTCTTTTTTCTTCAAAGGGCTTTGTTTCTTTATTAACCTCGACAACAGGTGCGCTTCCCCCATTTCCAAAGTTACGTGAAGCTTTTCCATGCTGAGCCGACTTATCTCCGGTATAGCCCTTACTCTTGTGTTTCCCCTTTTTAGATCCTTTTCCAGATTTCTTGCCAAATTCGCTTTTGCGCCGTTCCTCCCGGTTTTTCCAACGGGGACCCTCTTGATTTCTGTCGGTGCGGGGATGCTTTACCCGTCCTATGAAATCGGAAGGACGTTCCTTAATAACGCCGGTCTCCTCTTCCCCTTCCTTCATCAGCATAAAATCAATTTGCCGGCTCTCAGGGCTGGACTTAACAAGCTGCACACGGACATTATCCCCTATCCTGTGGGTTGTTCGCGTTCTTTCACCGATTAACGAAAGGGAACGTTCATCAAAAATATAGTAGTCATCCTCAAGGCTGCTGATGCGGATAAGTCCCTCTATGGTGTTTTCAAGCTCTACGAACATACCGAAGGACGTAATATTGGAGATAATACCGTCAAAATATTCCCCTACCTTATCCTTCATGTATTCGGCCTTTTTCAGATCCTCACAATCCCTTTCGGCATCCTGGGCGGCCCGTTCTCTTTCGGAGCTGGCTCGGGCAATATCGGGAAGAATCATTTTGTAATGAGCGGTTCGCTTTTCGTTCAGCTTCCCCTTTATCTGCTCCTTCATAATTCGGTGAATAATAAGATCCGGATACCTTCGAATGGGTGAGGTAAAATGAGAATAGTAATCGGCCGCAAGTCCGAAGTGCCAGTCATGGACATCACTGTACCGGGCCTTCTGAAGAGAGCGAAGCATAATCATGTTAATTGCTTTTTCCTCCGGCTTGCCCTTGATGAGCTTAATAATCTCCTGCAGGGCTTTGGGGTGAACATCCTTGTATCCCTTAAGACGGTATCCGAAGGTCCCTAAAACCGTATTCAGGTTCTCCATCTTTTCCGGATCCGGATCCTCATGTATACGGTATACAAAAGGCACGCCAATCCAGTAAAAATGCTCGGAGACCACTTCATTGCAAAGGAGCATGAACTCCTCGATAATGCCGTTGGCAATGTTTGTTTTATAGCGCTTTATTTCGACAGGCTTGCCGGATTGATCCACAATAATTTTAGCCTCGTCAAACTCAAAGTCCACAGATCCGCGACGGCTGCGCCTGCCTTTTAAAACCTGGGCCAGCTCCCTCATTTTGTAAAAATCCTGGACGAAGTCCCTGTAGCGCTCCTTAAGCTCCACGTCGTCCTCTTCCAGTATTTTATAGACATTGGTATAGGTCATTCGCTCCCTTACGTGAATAACACTGTCGAAAATTTCATGGGAAACCACCCTTCCGTTGGTGTCTATGTCCATTAAAACGCTGAAGGCCAGGCGATCCACATTGGCATTAAGGCTGCATATGCCGTTGGAGAGCTCTCTTGGAAGCATGGGAATGACCCGGTCAGGAAAATAAACGCTTGTTCCCCGGGCAACAGCCTCGTTATCAAGCTCGCTTCCTTCCCTTACATAGTGGGTAACATCCGCAATATGAACCCCCAGACGATATAGCCCGGAGGGCAGAAGCTCAAGTGAAACGGCGTCATCCAGATCTCGGGCATCCTCGCCGTCGATGGTGACCATTTTAAGGGAGCGCAGATCCCGGCGCCCTTCAAAATCGGAAGAAAGTACCTCTTTGGGAGCGTTTTTTGCTTCCTCAACCACCTTTTCGGGAAATTCAAAGGGTATGCCATAGGCCCGGATGATGGACAAAACATCCACTCCGGCAGAGTCCGCATCCCCTAAAACCTCAATGATTTTACCCTCCGCATTCCGGCTGGGCTCAGGCCATTTAGTGATTTCAACAACCACCTTCTGACCCTTTTTAGCGCCGTTAATCAAGTCCTTTGGAATAAAAATATCTCCGGACAAACGGGCATGATCCGGTATAACAAAGCCAAAGTAATCACTTTTATCAAATTTCCCCACGATAGTCTTATTGGCCCGTTCAAGTATGCGAATGATTTCGCCTTCACGCCTTTTATCGCCTATGACACCGCGTTCCAGGCGGGCAACCACCCTGTCGCCGTGCATGGCCCCGCCTAAGGCATTGGCGGGAACAAACACATCCTCCTCGCCATTGTCGGGCATGACAAAGCCAAAGCCCCTGGCATGGCCCTGAAACTTGCCGACGGCCAGCCCCATTCGTTCAGGAACGCCATAGCGATCCTTTCTGGTTTTTATAATGAGCCCCTTGCTTTCCATGTCGTCTACCATGGCCGTAAACAAGGGCAAATCCTCCTTCGGCACATCCAGCACCATATAAAGCTCGTCCAATAATAACGGTTTATAGGCCTGATCACGCATAAACGACAGCAGGCGCTGCTTTCTTTCTTCCATAAGTTGTATATCGTTCATTTTTCTACCTTTCCTTTAGCGTAAGCCTGTAAGCTTATCCAAGCAATCCTGGGTGCACTTATGACAAGCATATCGAGCTTATCGAATAAAGCTGCGTTAATTTTAAGTATTTCATAGGTTTGATTTTCTATACGCTCTTTAGCGCGTCAAGAACAAGAGCGAGAAAATCATTCAGGGCCAGCTCCAATTCATCGCTTGAATGGATAGCCTTTTTTATGTCTTCTTCCGTTGCTTCGGGATCCTCCATTCTTTGTTTAAGAAGTTCAACTAAATCGTCAAAGGGTTTGAAACTGCCTTTATCCGCTTCACGCCGTACATCCGCATTTTGCGGCCGGTAATCCGAAAGGCTCTGAACATCAAGAGCCCTTTGCACAAAGGCTGCAGCTGCTGAGGAGCAGAACAGGGCCTTGTCAATTTTTCTTCTTCTGGGATATTCGTTATGACTGCTTAGGGAACGAACGGCATACACAAGGGTTTCATCAAAATCCAGGCCTTCCAGAATGTCCCCCCCTAAAAGACCATGCATTTTGGTATTCTCACCAATACGCTCCGCATCAATATTATGAACAAGCCCGGTCATGGCCCACAAGGCTTGTTCCTCGTGAAGCCGCGCTGCAAGGCTGTGCATAATGGCTTCAGTTAACAGTGCATGTTTGAGAGTGCCGCTGTCCTTTATTCTAAGCTGCAGCGCCTCCAAAGCTTCCGTGCGATTCAATACTTTTTCCTCCTGAAAAGTGATCCGGTTCTTTATAGATAAGATGGCTTTTCTCCTCTTTCTATAATTATACCAAAGTATGGGATAAATGAAACCCCGCCCGCTTGCGCATCTTAACATTCTACTGTACAATACAATCCGTGGGCCTGTCCCTTGCCAGTTCGCAATATCCTGGCATGGCAATATGCCAAAACAAAAACTACGGAGCATCCGGCTGCTCAGGAACAAATGCCGGTGTGCTGCTGAAAGCAAACACCTTTTACGGCATATAAAAGGAGAAAAATGAAAATTTCCGCTCGCTCCATTGTATTGGGGGGCCTTATCGGCGCGCTTTATGCCGCGCTTACTCTGGCGCTCCAGCCCTTCGGCTACGGTCCCGTCCAATTTCGTCTTGCCGAATGCCTCACCGTTTTGCCTGCTGTTTTTCCAGGAGCCATCCCCGGCCTTTTTGTCGGCTGCTTTCTTGCCAATTATCTGGGCGGCTTTGGGCTTGCAGACATGGTCTTTGGAAGCCTGGCAACGCTTCTGGCCGGTCTGGCGACCTACAGCCTTCGCAATTACAAGCTGCTGCTTCCCCTTCCTCCGGTTTTGCTCAACGGACTGATAGTAGGTGGCTACATTTATCTTTTGTATGACAAAACCTATCCCATGGCCCTAACCATGCTTTTTATCGCGCTTTCTCAGCTGATTATCTGCTATGGTCTGGGCTTGCCTCTGCTTAGTCTCATCAAGAGAAATAAAGTACTTTCTTCCTATGCCGTTCCTCAACCAAAAAGATAAGGAACAAATGGATACAACTTACTTAAAATCATTTATTTTTCAGGTTATCAGGCTCCGGTCAGGTGGTATATAAACGGGGAGATATCAGCATTTAGAGGATATTAAAGACAAGGTTCTAGTAAAAATATTCAAACAAATCCCTATTTGCTATATATCAGTTTAATACTATTCACTGAAATAAAAGGAGTACTGGATGAGACTGGTTGGCATCGATCAAATAAAAAACGGCGAACTACTGGGTAAAACCCTATATGATATGGACGGGCGAAGGCTTTTGAATACAGGAGTGGGTATTACTCCGTCCATTCTTCAGAAGCTTCACGAAAAAGGGATTACCAGTGTATACATTGAGGATGAATTCTCCGAAGGCATTGAGATAAATGACGTTATCAGCGATGAAACGAAAAACCTGGCTAAAAACACTGTTCGGGATGAAATGCATCGTCTTTCTCAAAAAAAGGAGATCGATTGCTCCGCAGTAGGTAAGGTTGTTGACAATATTTTAGATGAGATACTGTCTCAAAAGACCGATTTGATGTCCTTTAAGGATATTCGCCTCAATTCCGAAAAGTATTTTGCCCATGCCGTCAATGTCTGTGTCATGGCAACGGCTCTCGGCGTCAAGCTTTCACTTCCTCCCATGAAGGTGAAAAGCATTGCGCTGGGAGCCATACTCCATGATATGGGAAAAGCGCTTCTTCCGGCTTCTATCTACAATAAGGAAACGCCTCTGACAAAAGCCGAAGAGCATGAGTATAAAAAGCATCCCATTCTTGGCTATAACATTATAAAGGACAGCCTGGATATTTCGGCCACCACAAAGGTTGCCGTACTCATGCATCATGAAAATATCAACGGAAGCGGCTATCCCATGGGCTTAGGCGGGGACAAGATTCATTACTCCGCCAAGGTTATAGCTGTCTGTAATGCCTATGATAATTCCATAAACGATAAAAAATACAAAAATGTCCTTCAGACCACCGATGCAATTGAATATCTGGTGGGATCCTCAGGACATCTTTTTGACAAATCCATTGTGGATACCTTTATTCATGTCATTCCTGTGTATGTGGAAGGCTCCATTGTCCTTTTAAGCAACGGCAGCTTCGCCATTGTTGTAAAGAACAATCCCGTCAGCCTTACCCGGCCTGTGGTGAGGGTTCTCTACAACCCTAAAACCAAAACACGCTACAGTAAGGACTTTCAAATGGATCTGGGCCAGGAATTATCTATAAAAATCATGCGCGAAATCGTAGTTGATATTAATGAAATCATCGGCTCTTAAAGCCCATCCTAAAGCCCAAATAGAGAAAATCAAAAGCTCGGGTGTATAGAACCTCTCCTTTTAGCCGGATTTGCTTACGCAAAGGCTGCCAGGAAAAGAAAAAAGGGATTAATAGGACATCCCTTTTTTCATAAGCTCCATCTCTTCCGGTATCAGGTGATGCTTTTTCTTTGGCAGTACGCCATAAAGGGCTTTTTCAAAGCTCTCTTCAGAAATGCAGCCTGTTTCTTTTATAAGCTTGCCTAAAAGCACAATATTTGAATAGGCTTTGTTTCCCGCCTCATTGGCCAATTGGGTGGCCGGAACGGAAAACGCCCCAATATCCTCTCTCTTAGGCTGCCTCTGTACCATGGAGCTGTCGGCAATGAGAAGCCCTTGAGGCGAAAGATAGTTTTCGAACTTTTCCAATGAAGGATTATTCATGACAATAAGCGCGGTACAGGCGTTAAGCACGGGTGAAGCAATGGCCTCGGAGGACACCACCACCATGCAGTTAGCTGTTCCGCCCCGCATTTCAGGCCCATAGGATGGAAAAAAGGAGACCTCCCTGTTGTCAAGCATTCCGGCGTATGCCAGGAGGCGTCCTGCAGAAAGAACACCCTGACCCCCAAAGCCCGCAATAATGATTTCATGATGATGCATGGCTTATACCTCCAGATCCCCGCCGGCAAAAACGCCCAGCGGATAATAGGGTATGAGTTCCTTCTCAACTCGCTTTAAGGATTCCATAGGATCAAGCCCCCAGTTGGTAGGACAGGTGGAAAGCATTTCTACCAATGAAAAGCCCTTGCCTGCAAGCTGTACCTTAAAGGCCTTCTTAACGGCCTCCCTTGCCTTGCGGATGTGCTTGATATCATGGAGGGAAACCCGTTCGATATAGGCAGGTCCTTCAAGGGTTGCAAGCATTTCGCACACTCTTATGGGAAAGCCATGGTCCTTGGCGTTGCGTCCAAAGGGTGAAGTGGTGGTTACCTGGTTTAGAAGCGTGGTAGGGGCCATTTGACCTGAGGTCATGCCGTAAATGGTATTATTGATGAATATGACGGTGATATTCTCACCTCTTGCTGCAGCGTGAACAATTTCAGCCGTACCGATTGCCGCCAGATCTCCGTCGCCCTGGTATGTAAATACCACGCTTTCGGGAATGCTTCTTTTAACGCCCGTACCAACAGCAGGCGCTCTGCCGTGGGCCGCCTGAATA
>JAEXPO010000626.1 GCA_023446675.1 Bacillota bacterium
GTGCATCCACATCCTCGATTTGTCCGCTTAAATTATTGGACACGTCGGTAACCTGGCTGTTTTCATTTATTCTGACATAAAAAAGATTAGAAAAAACAGGCGACATTCCCCTGCGTTCTCCTCCTTCTCCTGGAGGAGGTACTGCCAGATCCTGGGGCTTTGATCCCAAATCCGGAGGCTGCCTTCCCGGATTAACCATCTCCGTAAGTGATACGTTTTCCATCATGGAATCGTCTTCTCTATCCATACGGAGTTTGGTAGTAAAGAAAATGCCAGCGAAAATAAAGACCAGAACCAGGCCGGAGAGAATGAGATTGAGCCGTATGAGCTCCCATTTAATCTTTTTAAACATGGCAGCTTCACGCCTCCTTAAGCATGTATCCGACACCTCTGACCGTCTCTATTACAATACCGCCGTTAACCCTGGAGAGCTTCTTGCGGATATAGGATAAATAGGCTTCCAGGTTGTTGGATTCCAATTCCGAGTCATAGCCCCAAATCTTTTCCAGAAGACGTTCTCTGTTTATGACATGATTCTTGTTTACCGCCAAAATCTCAAATATTTGCGTTTCCTTATAGGTAAGGGAAAGGGCCGTGCTGTCGCAGGTTATCTGGCAGTTGGAGGGTGAAAACACCAGCCTGCCTATTTTTATATCATCCTCGACAAAGTTCTCCTGGCGACGCCTTCCCAGGGCTTTTATCCTGGCAATGAGCTCCTTTGTGGCAAAGGGCTTTATGAGGTAATCGTCGGCACCGTTATCAAGGCCCGTTACCCGGTCCTCCACGGTATCCTTTGCGGTAAGCATTAAAACGGGAGTGAGAATCCGGCTTTTTCGCATGCTCCTTAGAATATCCAGGCCATCCATGCCGGGCAGCATACGATCCAGAACTACCACATCATAGATATCCGACAGGGCCAAATCGTGGCCGTTTATACCGTCGGAGGCTCTGTCCACCGTATATCCCTGGCGGGAAAGGCTGAACTCAAGGGCATCCAAAAGCCGGATTTCATCTTCAACCAATAAAACGCGCATGGTCATCACTCCATATCATTATTTCCGTTAAGAGCCTTAAGCAAGCTCCCGGTTTAGCTTTTCTGCTGCATTAGGGAATAGTGAAATTTAAATTCACTGTGCCTCAGCTGATCTTTAGTATACCGGGAAAAGCTTAAAAGCATATTAAGAATCGGAATATAACAGGGAAGCTGACCCAAAATTCCAAAAATTATACCACAAAGCGATTCACGTATTCCTTCAAAGCATCGGATCCGGCTTTGGCCTTGGCCGTCAGCTCGATAACATGGCTGCTTCTATTGGCAATATCCGTGTTTTTCCCGGCGATGGCCGATGTTCCCTGAGCTCCTTCGTTAGTTGAGAGGGTTACCTCCTGAATAGCCCTGAGCATGCTGTTAATGGAAAGAAGCAGCTGCTCGGAGGTATTGCTGAAGTCCGAAACCAAATTATCAATAAGCCGGGCATCCTGGCTGTATTTTTCCCCTGTATCCACAAGCACCTCATAGTCGCGGATGACGTTTTTGTCCATAAAGCTAAGGACCTTTTCGGAGCCCTCCACGAGATTCTTCACCGCCTCCATCGCGGCCAGCGTAACCTCCTGAATTTCCCCTACTGCTGTTTTGGAATCCTCGGCAAGCTTGCGAATTTCATCGGCTACCACCGCAAAGCCTCGCCCGGCCTCTCCGGCCCTGGCAGCCTCAATGGCAGCGTTTAAGGACAGGAGATTGGTTTGAGCGGTAATTTCCAGCACTGCATCGGAAAGCTTCTGTATTCTCTCAATAGCCTGTGACTGGAGGATAGCGGACTGCAGCTCCTCCCTGGTTTTTGTATAAATCTCTCTGGAGGACTTTATTGCGCTTTGGGCGTTTTGCTTTAAATTGTCGGCTCTTTCGCTTATTTCTCTGGCTGAGCGTGAGCCCTCCTGAGCCTTTTGAGCCATTCGCTCCACATTGGCTTCAATTTCGGAGGAGGTGGCGTTCATTTCTTCCATGGCCGCAGCCGTTTGCTCCATACCCGCCGAAAGCTCCTGGGTGGTGGCCGATACATCCTCAATGCCCGCATTTAGCTCCGAAAGGCTTTGGGTTGACAGGGACATGGCTTCATCAATTATGGCCGACTCCTGGCGTATGCTTGTCACCATACCTACAATAGCCAGATGCATTTCATTGGCAGATCTTGATATTTCACCCATTTCGCCCTTCAGATCCAAAATACGATCTGAGAGCTTAAGGCTGAAATCACCCTCTGAAATTTTCTTAAGATGCTTGGCAGCCTCCTTTATAGTGCGGGTGAGAAAATGTCCCAGCAGATAGGATAAGCCTGAGCCAATCACCATGATGCCTGCGAAAATTAAAATAACAAAGCGGGTGATGCCTCCTAATTTGGCAGTCACATCCTCCTGGTACATGCCCACAAACCACATGCCCACCGTATTGCCCGAGGCATCATGAATGGGTGAGTAGTAGGTTATGGCCTCCCGATCGCCCACAATGGTTCTTCCGGTAAAGCTATTCCCATTTTTAAAAACGGCCTCTATCACCTCCGCGCTGGCTTTGGTGCCCTCAATTCGCTGGCCGTTGTCCATAACATTAGTGGAAACCCGTGTATCATTGAGAAATACGGTGGCCATAAAGCCCGTGCTGTTTTTTATCTCGTCCACCAGCTGGGTGTTACCGTTAATAAGCGACTCGCCTTTATATAGCTTGTCCCCTTCAACCCGCCAGTCTCCGGGAAAAGATGCGTTTATTAAGCTTACTCCAAGCTGGGAAGTGGTAGTAAGCCTCTCTCCGATATTGTCGTTTATAAGGCTTCCGAATTCATAATACATAAAGGCAAATAATACCAGGGAGAATACCAGCAGAACAGACACAAAGGATATAGTCAGCTTAGATTTCAGGTTCATTTGTGTTTACCTCCAAATGCATTTGTGTGGATGGACCCTGGGATTCCGTACTAATAGCTTCTGAAGCGCCAAAAATCAAGTAGCTGCATAGCGCTTCACATCCATTGGGTTGCGGGAATGCCCGCTTTAGTAGTTAAAATGCTCAAGGTCCTTGAGAAGGTTGGCCGACAGAGCGGAAAGCTCTTCGCTCGAAAGGGATATGGAGGCCAGCGAGGCAACCTGCTCCTCGACGGAGGTGGATACCTCCTCCGTTCCTGCCGCATTTTCTTCCGAAATATCCGACAGTCCCTTCATTACTTCCATGAGCTCCTGTTTCATATCGTGCATTCTGTCTTCATATGCGTTTATACGTTGAATAACCGATTTTGTCTTTTCTACAGCCTCATCAATACCGTTGAATTTTTCTTTTGTCTCCTCAACACTTTGGGTTTGTGAGGCAACGAGACGGGCAACCTCTTCAATGGTTGTTACCGATGCTTCCGACTCACTGATGAGATTGTTGATAATAGAGGATATCTCCACTGTGAACCGGTTTGACTCCTCGGCGAGCTTTCTGACTTCCTCCGCCACAACGGCAAAACCCCTTCCCGACTCCCCGGCCCTGGCTGCCTCAATGGCGGCGTTAAGAGCGAGAATATTGGTCTGCTCTGTAATTTCAGAAAGCATATTTCCGGCTTTTTCAATTTCCTTCGCGCTGATATTGCTGTTTTTTATGACCTTGCGGATGCCGTCAATTCCCTCGTTGGCCGTCTCAGTTCTCAAAACCAGCTCATTTAAGATCCTGAAGCCGGCTTCCTTCATTATTACCACTTCCTCAGCCGATTCAGTAAGCTCCGCAATATTCTCCTTCTCCTTTTCAAGAAGCGTACCTATTTCCTCGGCCTTATGTACTCCCTCTTCAGTTTCCCCGGCCTGTCGTGACGCACCCTTGGCGATCATCTCCACCGTACGGGCCACATCATCCACCGCACTGGAGGTGGTATTCATAACTTTACTAAGGCTCCGGGAGGCAGATGCCACTTCCATGGCCGTTCGGGCAGTTTCCTTCAAAAGGTGCCCCAGCCCTTGTATAATCTTTTGAAAGGCTCTTGCCAGCTCCCCCAGCTCGTCCTTCCTTTTTAAATAATCCGGACGGATCTTACCGGTAAAATCCCCTTCGGCCATGGTATGAAAGGATTGGGTCAGATAGCGTATGGGCTTTTGGATGTTACTGGCTATAAAAAAGGCGGCTATCAGGCCCGCTCCAACAAAAATGCCCGTAAAGAGAAAAATGCGTTCCTGCATCAGGTTTAATCCGGCAAGGATCTCAGCTTTGTCGGCTTCTACCGCCACATACCAGTCAAAATTTTCGAAATGAGCAAAACCGATGTATTTGGGTGTGCCTTCGTACATAAATTCGCCGAAGCTCTGGTCGGCAGACATCATTTTTTGGCGAAGGGTTTGAAAATCCGCGTAACCGGGCAAACCCTTTACATTTTCCCCTCCTGCGGGAGTTGCCGATGAGACAGCATCCGTTTCGCCGCTGGCGCTGTCAGAGGTGCTTCCCTGAAGAAGCGAGGCGATTATTTCCTTATCCGTATGGGCCAGGGTCTTGCCGTCAGCGTCCATGATAAAGGCTTTGCCCGTTTCCCCATAATTGATGTCGGCCACAAGCCCGCTCAATTCATAGCCGTCTCGGAATGCAATAATATAGCCCACTGTTCCATTGCTTTGCTTTACGGGAACGGAATACACAAGAGCGATGTCCGTATCCCCCTCAATCCTTAAAGGGCCGTAAATGCTTCTTTCCACATTGAGAGCCGCCTTAAAATAATCCTGGCCGCTGATATCCTCTTCATTGCCCTTATTGTCTATCGCTTTCCCATTGGCATCCGCATAGGACAGGGACAGATGGCCTGCCCTCTCTGCTTCCCTGCTTAAAAGAGTAACAATTTCATCCTGGTTTAATGCGGAATTATAAAAAAGCTCACTGTTAGCAATGGTTTCAAGACTGCCCAGGTAGCCCTCCACACCCTTTTCGACCGTTTTTGCCGCCTCCTGGGCAAACTGAGGCAGCGACATGGCTACATTGGCTTTCAGTGATTCATAGGATGTTAAGTAAGAAATGACGCCCAATCCCAGGCAGACACCCAGGACAAGGATTCCTACCAATACAACAAGTCTTTGTCTGATTGAACGCATAAATCCTCCTTATGCTCTGGCCGTATCAGACCACAGGCATTCCTTTGCATTTAGTTGTTTTTTCTCTTCCGTATGACGTATTTCTTCAAAGGCAGATGAAAGCATTAATTTAATACGATTCAGTTGGTTGACCTCGCTGGCTCCGGGATCGTAGTCCACCGCCACAATATTGGCGCCGGGATACTGCCTTTTCAGCTCTTTTATCATACCCTTTCCGGTAACATGGTTCGGAAGACATGCAAAGGGCTGCATGCAGACAATATTCTTAACGCCGCTTTCAATAAGCTCCACCATCTCGGCCGTTAAAAACCATCCCTCACCGGTCTGGTTTCCCAGTGAAAGAATACGTGAGGCTCCCTGGGCAAGCTCTTGGATAGATTTAGGCGGATGAAAGCTGCGGCTTTCCTCCAGCGCTTTTTTCATGCTTTTCCGATACCACTCAATGGCGGCAATGGCGGCCTTGCCAATCCAGTGAGATTTAAAGGTTCCGGCAAGAGAACGGTATTTAAAATCACTGTTATAGGCCGAATAAAGGAAAAAGTCCAGTAAATCCGGCATAACAGCTTCAGCACCTTCATTTTCGAGTAAATCCACAATGTAGTTATTGGCAGCAGGATGAAATTTCACCAGAATTTCTCCTACAAGACCTACCTTGGGCTTTACCTGACCGGTAAGAGGCAGTTGGTCGAATTCCTCAACAATCCGGCGAATTCTTTCATTAAAGGATTTCAGGCTTATTTCATGCATGGCGTTTTTGCATTCCTGAGCCCATTTCTCATAAAGTCTGTTGGCAGCGCCCTTTTCCTTTTCGTAGGGCCTTGT
>JAEXPO010000100.1 GCA_023446675.1 Bacillota bacterium
GTGCGGGCCGCTTCCGGCTCATGTGGCATATCACGCTTCCCGGAATTATTCCCACATTCTTTGTTCTGCTCTTGCTTTCTGTGGCTAATTTTCTATCAAACGGCCTAGATCAGTACTATGTTTTTCAAAATGCCTTCAACCGCGAGCATATCCAGGTTTTGGATTTATATGTCTATAACATCAGTATGGGCGGCTCCAACAGCTATTCCCTGGCTACAGCACTCAGTATGCTGAAAAGCATTATCAGCGTCACTCTCCTTATTGGCGTCAATGCGCTGTCTAAGGCCGTACGCAAGGAAACCATCGTTTAATCCATCAAGGGAGGGCTGTTTATGAGCGAGGCTGTTCGCCGCCGGGGTTATAAAAAGGCCGGTAAATCCATTGGAGATTATACCTTTCACTTTTTTAACTATTTTATTTTCGCCTTTTTTACTTTGCTTTGCATTTACCCCTTTTACTATTTGATTATAAACAGCATCAGCTCCAATGAATTAAGCGCCAACGGCGTTATCAATTTTTACCCCAGAGAGATTCATTTAAAAAATTATGTTGAAATATTAAAGCTCAGAGGTTTGTCCCAGGCCGCCCTTATATCCGTGGGAAGAACGCTTGTGGGAACTCTGTTTACAGTACTTGCCTCCGCTTTCCTGGGCTTCATGTTTACACAGCAGAAAATGTGGGGCCGCAAGTTCTGGTACCGCTTTATCATTATCACCATGTATTTCAACGCGGGTCTCATCCCCGTGTTTATCACCATGCTGAACCTGGGGCTTGTAAACAATTTTTGGGTCTATATCATTCCCGCCGTGGTTCAGCCCTTTAATATTATTCTTGTCAAAACCTATATGGAATCCATTCCCTCCTCCCTGGAGGAGGCCGCTGAAATGGACGGCGCCGGGCTTTTAAGGATCTTTTTTACCATCATACTGCCCATTTCCACCCCTATACTTGCCACCATAGCCATCTTTGCGGCCGTGGCTCAATGGAACGCCTTCCAGGATGTTTTAATTTACGTGTCCAAGGAACAGCTTCAGCCTCTTCAATTCATTCTTTATAAATACATAAACCAATCCACGTCCCTTGCCATGCTCATCCGCAACAGCACCGGCCTAAGCGGCGACGCCATGAGAGCGCTTGCAACAAAACAGACGCCCACCTCGGTACGCATGACAGTATCCGTTATTGTTGTCATCCCCATTCTGTTTGTTTATCCCTTCTTCCAGAGATACTTCGTGAAAGGCATCATGATTGGCTCTGTGAAAGGCTGATATTTGCGTTTTAATCGGTCCTTTACCATGGCCTTAGGGTATTGTATGTCATTTTCTGGAAATAATTATTTCAAAAGGAGGATTTTATGAAATTTCGAGCAAAAAAATCAGTTGCCTGCGGGCTGTCCGTCCTGCTGATAACAGCGTTAATTGCCGGATGCGGTGCCAGTCAAACAACAGGTACAACCCCTACTCCCTCCGCTGCGCCTTCCGCCACAGCTTCTTCCACACCCACACCGGAAGCTTCCGATGATAAGTCCTATGACAAATTCCTCACCATCGACATGTTCAATAACCAGGCCAATTATCAGGGCATTCAGTCCGGCTGGTTTGCAAAGGTGGTTAAGGATCGGTTCAACATTGAAATCAATATCATCGCCCCCAATGTTGCGGGAGGCGGCGATACCCTGTTTCAGGTCCGCTCGGCAGCGGGCGAGCTGGGCGATATCGTAATGATTGGATCGGAAAACGGACGACTGGCCGACACGGTTAAGGCCGGGCTGCTTTTGGACATTTCGGATTACGTGTCAAAGAGTGAGTATCTGACCCAATATACCAATGCCATTGACAATATTAAAAGCCTTATCGCTTCGGACAAGGTTTACGCCATCCCCTCCCAGGTCTCCACCTCCTCGCCCCTGACCCCCTCCGAGGGCCTGGATTTAACCTATGGCCCCTATTTACGCTGGGATATGTACACCGCTATAGGCTCACCCGAGCTTGGTACTCTGGAGGACTTGCTTCCCGTGCTCAAGCAGATGCAGGACAAATTCCCCACCAGCGACTCAGGCAAGAAAACCTACGCCATTTCACTCTTTAAGGATTGGGACGGAAATATGATGTGGCTTGCCAAGCAGCCCGCCTGCTTTTACGGTGTGGATGAAAACGGCTTCCAGCTGCTCTACACCGACGGACGCACGGAAAGCATCATTGATGAAAATTCCCTCTATGTCAGAGCTCTGAAATTCTTCTTCTCCGCCAATCAGATGGGAATTCTGGATCCCGATTCCACAACCCACAATTATGAAACGCTTTTCGCCAAATACCAGGACGGTCAGGTTCTTTTCTCTCCCTGGCCCTGGCTGGGTCAGGCCGCCTACAACACCACAGAGCATAAAGCTGAAGGCAAGGGCTTTATGATAGCTCCTGTCAAGGATTTGGATATTTTCTCTTACGGCGCCAATCCCCTGGGCAACAAATATGTAATCGGCGTTGGCAGTAAGGCCGAGGATCCCCAGCGCATGGTGGATTTCATTGACTGGCTCTACTCCCCTGAAGGGGTTATGATGTCCAGCTCTCAAACCAACGGAACCTGCGGCCCCGAAGGCCTGACCTGGGAAATGAAACTTGGCCGGCCTGTTCTGACTGATTTTGGCAAGGAAGCCTTCTCCGGCAATGCCGAGCTTGAAATGCCTGCCGAATGGGGTGGCGGAACCTATAAGGACGGTATCTCCCAGCTTAATTTCCAGGCCGTTCAGAGCA
>JAEXPO010000337.1 GCA_023446675.1 Bacillota bacterium
CCTACAAGCCGGGCGGATGAATCGGAATTTTCGGTTAAAGTCCCGGAAGATTTTACAGAGGGGATAATAAAGCCGTCCACCAGGCTTTCGGGCAGGAAAAAGCCCATCCCCGTAAGTGAGCCGGTGAATACTGCCACCATGTTATATTCCGGCAGCACAAAGATGTATTGTCCGCCAAAGCCCCTTGCGGAATAACCGCCAAAATTGTTCATCCACCATTGATAACCATAGCCGTACCTCCCTGCCAGGCCATTTGGGGTATCAATCTTCCTGGCGGTTGCCTGCTCTACCCAGTTCTCAGAAACGACCCGGGTATCCTTCCAAAATCCATTTTGTAAAAACAGATAGCCAAACCTGGCCATATCCTGGGGCGTCATATAGATCCCGGCTCCTCCGATATTTATTCCCTGAGGATCCTCCTGCCAATACACATCCTTTATTCCGAGGGGGCCAAAAAGCTTTTGTTCGGCATAATCAGCGGTTTTTTGTCCCGTAACCTCATTAAGGACAGCGGAAAGCAGATGGGAAGCCCCTGTATTATAGTAAAAGGAAGTTCCCGGTGCCTCAGACATTGGATTGTCCAGAATGAATTGAACAGGGTCTTCGCTGCTGCGCATCCGCATCCATGAATCATTGGGTCCGTAGGAGCCGTTTTCACTCCAATCAAAGCCCGCCGTCATGGTCAGCAAATGTTCAAGCGTCAGCGCCTTCTTATTATCATCGCTGTTTTTAACGGACCTGTCCTGAAAAAAGTCCAGCACCGTGGCATCCGTACCTTTAATGAGTCCTTCCTGGGCCGCAATGCCAAACAGAGCAGAGGTTATGCTTTTTGTGCAGGAGTTGACAACATGCTTTATATCGCTTTTATAGGGAAAGAAATTAGCGTCTAAAACCTTATAGCCGTTGCGGACAATAACAATGCTGTGCATTTCATTGCCGGAGCTATTTATGTATTCAAGCATATCCGACAGCTTTTCCGAGTCCATCCCCTGCTTTTCCGGGGTTGACTCTCTCCAGCTGTCGTCCGGCCAATAATTGTTTTCCTGGGAAACGCTGCCGGCTTGTGCCGTCGGCTGTTCCGCATTATTTAATTCCGTTTGTGCATGGCTGCAGCCTGTTATTGAAACCAGTAAACAGCTAAGCATAAAAAAACATGCTGTTTTTTTCATAATCAATCTCCTATCTATTCATAAGCCGCTTTATCCGTCCGGACAAATAAGCCTGTGGCCTTTTAGCTTATATAACCTTCTGTTCTTTCACATAAGCCCCAGCCGGGTGAATGTATTTCGTGGCACAATTTGTTACCTTCAAAGACAAAGAGGTGCATCAATTCATAATTGAATTGCAGGTTAAGCATTTTCACCGCAAAGGTGCAATCATTTTCCCAGGTGCCTTTAAAAGCTTCCTTGCCTGAAATGCGATACACATCGTCCAGCCCAATGGGAACCTCATTCAGCTCATTGTTATTCCAAGCCTTCATATGACACTTTCCCCTGGCCGTAAAGTGGAAAGAAAGCTTGTCAAGATTTGAGCCGGGTTTGAAAACAAATTCTTTTCCGGATATTTTTTGGGCTATAACGGGAAGCGGCGGGATCGGTTGGGGTAAGGGAGGACGTATTAAGCCGTCAATGGCTTCCTCCAGCAGGGCCTGGCTTTTAAGGCCCGTTTGCCTTGGTCCCGGAAACCTTGCAGAGGGGATAATAAAGGTTTCCATCAGCGTTTCATACCAATAAAACTGATCCAGAGGCAGAGGGGAACACATTACAACCACCAGGTTAAGATTGGGTACTACCGCAAGGTATTGCCCATTTACTCCCTTGGACGAATAGCCGCCAAACCTGTTGATATTCCACTGATACCCACAGCCATAAAAGCTCCAGGGCCCCTCCGGCGTATCCATATGCTTTTTAGTAGATAAGCTTACCCAGGCTTCAGGGATGATTTGACTATCCCCCCATTTACCTTTTTGAAGATAAAGCTGCCCAATCTTTGCCAGTCCCCATGCAGGCATGGAAATTCCGTTTCCGCTAGGAATGCCGTTTTTATCCATCGCCCACTCCACCGGTGTGATCCCCAAAGGCTTAAAAAGCCTTAACTCAGCGTATTCGGCAACACTCCTGCCGCTTGCTTTCTGAAGAATTGCGGATAAGAGGTGCATGGCTCCAAGGCAGTGGTTATACCTTTTTCCGGGCTTCTCCCCCATGGGCTGCTCAAGAATAAACCTAACGGGGTCCTCGCTTGCATGCATTCTGCTGTCATAGGAATTCTCACCAAATACCACTTTTGTATCATCCCACTCAAGCCCCGCAGTCATTGTAAGCAGGTGCCCCAATGTGATAGCACGCTTAAGGTTTTCGCCCCCGTCGGCTTCAGAAGCAAAGACAGGCGCATATTCAGGAAAATAACGCCACACCCTGTCATCGACACCTTGAATTAAACCTTCACCTATAGCGATACCTGCCAGTGCTGAAAGAATGCTTTCCGTACAACAGTTTATATAGCGGGGCACGTCATCGTAAAAGGGGAAAGCCTGCACATTCATGACAAGCCGGCCGTTGCGGAGGATTACCAGGCTTTGCAGCTTTTGACTGCCGCTTTTTATGTGGCTTAACAGCTTGCACAGCTTCTCACAATTAAACCCTTG